>NZ_JBFAAF010000009.1:0-147793 GCF_040639595.1 Micromonospora sp. NPDC023814 | reverse complement strand
CCACGCGGCCGGCACGGCCGGCCCGGACCAGGCGGCACAGACCGAAGCGGCGCTGACCCGGCTGCTCGACCACTACCGGCACACCGCGGCACGGGACGCGCGGCAGCCGGCCACGGCGGCGGCTACGGTGCGACGCCGATGCCCTGGCCGGTGAACTCGATCCAGTTGAGGTTGCCGAAACCGCTGGTCGGGCCGCCGGGGACGGTGGTGAACACGAGGTAGAGCCGGTGCGTGCCGCCCGGGTCGGCGATCGGCACGGTGGTGCTGGTGAAGGCGTTGTTGCCGCTGGTCGCGTTGACCGTGGCGGTGGCGACCACCGGCCCGGTGGGCGAGTCGAGCCGGAACTCCACGCCGAAGCGCGGCTGCCCGGCGGTGGCGGCGCTGCCACCGGAGGTACGCAGCGTCACCGACTGGATGTTCGTCAGGTTCACGGTGTTGTTGACCGCGATCCAGTCGCCCGGATCGAGGCTGCCGCGCTGCTGCCCGCCGCCGGTGTCGGCGCTGGTGCCCACGGTGGTCCCGGACTGGTCCCGGGCGAACTCCACCTGCTGCCGCTTGTCCTGGATGATCTGCTGGTCCACCGTGGTCAGTGCCGGCTGCCCGTTGGCCCCCCGGTCCGTGTAGGAGGCGCTGACGACGCCGTAGATGTAGCCGCCGTGGGAGGCGTCGTCGGCCTCCGTGGGCAGCACGCCGGAGCAGCCGAACTGGTTGGCCTCGCCGTGGCCGTGCTCGTCGTGGCCGAGCACGAAGGTCACCTCGACCTTGGCGCAGTCGACCGGTCCGTCCTCGGGGTCGGTGACGGTCACCGACCAGGGGATGCCGTCGCCCCAGTTGAAGAAGCCGCCTTCGACCGGGGTGTGCACGGTGACCGTCGGCGCGGTGTTGCCCACCGTGATCGTGGTGTTCGCCGACGCGCTCTTGCCGCTGGAGTCGGTCACCGTGAGCCGCGCGGTGTAGACCCCGTTGACCGTGTACGTGTGCGTCGGGTTGGGGTCGACCGAGTCGGTCGTACCGTTGCCGTCGAAGTCCCAGGCGAACGAGATGGAGTCCGCCGGGTCCGGGTCCTTCGACCCCTCGCTGGAGAAGGCGACGGTCAGCGGCGCCGTTCCGTTGGTCGGGGTGGCCGTGAGCACGGCGTTCGGCGCCCGCAGGCCCTTGACGTAGCTGAACTTCAGCATCGCCGCGTCCGGGTTGACGTTGAAGAACCCGTCGCCGTACGTCAGCAGGTAGAAGTTGCCGTCGGCGCCCCACTTCATGTCCATCGGGTTGTCGCAGAGGAACGGCTTGGCCGGCGTGGTGGGTGCCTGCCCGCAGTTCAGCACGTTGTTGATCTTCAGGATGTCGCCCTGGGCGTCGAGCCGGACCTCCTTGAGGGTGTCCCGGGTGAACTCGCCGAAGAAGATCGCGCCGTCGAAGTACGCGGGGAACTTCGTCTCCGACCTCAGCTCCGGGTCGAAGTCGTATTTCGCCGCGCCGTGCGGGCCCACGCCGCCCGTGCCGAGTTCGGGGAAGAGCACCGGGCAGGTCCGCGTCGGCGTCGACAGGTACGACTCGGGGCACGGCGTCGGGGCCTGGAACGAGTACCACAGCTCCGACTTCTCCACGGCGGGCAGTTCGGTCAGGCCGGTGTTGTGCCGCGAGGTGTTCCGCGGCGCCGCGCAGTCGAAGGGCGCGACCGGGGAGATCGGGCTGGTGGTCCAGTTCATCTCGATGTACGGCAGGTTCGGCTGCACGCACATCGGCCAGCCGTAGTTCGCCGGCTTGTCGACCACCATCATCCGGCCGGTGCCCGCCGGTCCCCGGCCGACCGCCGCGGTCGAGGAGTCGGGGGAGTAGTCGGTGACGTAGGCGACGTCGTTCTCGTCGAGGGTGATGCGGAACGGGTTCCGGAAGCCCATCGCGTAGATCTCCGGCCGGGTCTTGTCGCCCGGGTCCTGCGCCTCGGGGAACATGTTCCCCTCCGGCACCGTGTAGCTGCCGTCCGCCTGCACCGAGATACGCAGGATCTTGCCGCGCAGGTCGTTGGTGTTGGCGGAGCTGCGCCGCGCGTCCACGAAGGGCGCCTGGTAGACGCCGATGGCGCTCACCGAGTCGTTGTGCGGGGAGAAGCCGCCGGAGCCGCCGCCGCCGGCCGGGGTGTCGTCGCCGGTGACCAGCCAGAGGTTGTTGTCCGAGTCGAAGGCGATGTCGCCGGCCACGTGGCAGCAGGCGCCCCGGTCGACCGGCACCTGGAGGATCTTCTGCTCGGTGGCCAGGTCCAGGGAGGGCGTCTCGCCGTCGACGAACTTGTACCGGGAGAGCTGGAAGTACCCCTTCCACCGGTCCCAGGCCGCCGGGTCGGTGCTGGTGGTCGGCGCGCCTCCGGTGGGGGTGTCCAACGGGGGCGCGTAGAAGAGGTAGACCCAGCGGTTGGTGGCGAACTCCCGGTCGATCGCCGGCCCGTACATGCCGTCCTCGCTGTGGGTGTAGACCGGGATCTGGGCCAGCACCGTGGTCTCGTTGCTCTCCGGGTCGTGCAGGCGTACGCCGCCACGGCGGTCGGTCTGGATCACCCGGCCGTCGGGGAGCACGTCGAAGCCGATCGGCTCGTTGACGTTGGGCTGCGCCCCGATCACCGTCATCTGGTAGTTGGCCAGGACGGTGGCGCCGCAGTCGCCGTCGGTCACGCCGGCCGCCCACTGGATGGCGCCGCCGAGGTGGGCCCGCAGGTCGGTGCTGCCGAAGCTCTCCGGCGTCGCGCCGAGTCCGGTGTAGAAGGACCGGCCGCCCTGGTGGTCCTTGCACCAGGTGACCGGGTGGTCGAAGCCCATCGACCCGCCGGCGTACGTCTTCTCGTCCACGGTGGCCAGGACGTGCGAGACGCCCCGGACGTTGGTCGCGAAGTTGTACCACCGGTCGGTGTGCGCCCAGCGCTCCGGCAGGGTCGCGGAGGCGGGGTGCACGCGGTCGGCCACGGTGACCGTGGCCGGGGCCGCCGCCGTGGCGGCGCCCACGGCCCGGGTGCCGAGCACGTCGTCCAGGAACGACCAGCCCGGTTCGGCCTCGATCGCGGAGTGGACGCCGACGAAGCCGCCGCCGTCGCGGTAGTACCGCTCGAACGCGGCCTGCTGGCCGTCGGTGAGGACGTCGCCGGAGGTGTTCAGGAACACCACGGCGCGGAACTGCTTGAGGTGCGCCTCGTCGAACTTGCGGGCGTCGTCGGTGACCTCGACGGTGAAGCGCCGGTCGTTGCCGAGCTGACGGATCGCGTCGACCCCGGCGGCGGTGGCGGCGTGGGTGCCGTCGGCGGACCGGGTGAAGACGAGGACCTTGTACTCGATGCCGTTGCTGGTCGGGGCCGGAGCGGCGAGTGCGGGTGCCGGCTGCTGCTGGGCCGTCGCGACGAGCGTCGCGCCGACGAGGGTGAGAAGGCTGAGGTAGGTGGCGGCCCTTCGGCCGATCGGTCTGCGCATCGAACCTCGCTCTGGTCGGGCGGGTCCGCCTCAGCGCTGGGACGCCGCTGAGGAGGTCGCGGGGAGTACCAAAGAGCCTGGCCAGGTTCTACGCAGGACGATATTTGCGCCTCGGACCAAAGTGAAGAGGTTGGCGGCGGAAGTTTTCGATGGATGGGCCGAACTTTCGCTTCAATCGGCGAAAGTGGCCACAGGGATGGGACCGGGCGGCCGTGACGTGCCCGTACGCGCACGAGCGGGCCGGTCACCAGCTGGTGACCGGCCCGCGCGAAGGTGCGATCAGAGGGTGCTGTTGTTGGTGCCCGAGCCGGACGGCTTGCCGCGGGGGGTGGTGGTGGCCGACGTCGACCCGGAGGTCGAGCCGGTGCCCGACGAGCCGGAGCCCGCCTTCGCCCCCACCGTGGCCGGCGTCCCGGCGAACGCGTCGTCGGCGGCGGTCAGCTCCTGCTTGTTGCCGTTGCTGCTCAGCTTCTCGCCCAGCTTCGACTGGCCGAGCTTGTCCTTGCCCTCGCTGTAGAGGCGGGTCGCCTGGGCCTGCGCGACGCCGGCCGCCTCCTGGACGGTCGGGTGGTCGAGCACCTTGCGGCCCCGGATCACCAGCTCCTCGTACTTCTCCCGACCGGCACGGGCGCCCAGGACGAATCCCGCAGCCAGCCCGCCAAGAAACATGATCTTTCCGCGCATGGCGGCTCCTTCCGTACCTGACGCGCCGTCGTCCGGCGGGCTTACCCCGCCGGAGGCGACCAAATCGCGCCTGTCTCCTCTGTCCGCAGCTAACTACCCATCCTGCTCTCCGCTCATGCCTCCTTGTGCCGTGATGACGATTTGTCTGGTTTATTGTCGTGTCCGCGGGGCACGGGTCGCAGGGGTAACCCCCTGGACCAACACCCCCCGGAGTCCTGTACTCTTGTCTCCGTCGCACGGCGCGGGGAGATCCGCACCGGACGACGCAGCGGTCCCCCGTAGCTCAATTGGCAGAGCAGCCGGCTGTTAACCGGCAGGTTTTTGGTTCGAGTCCAAACGGGGGAGCTTCCACACCTGACGCCCGTCGGCCCCGCCGACGGGCGTTTGTCGTTCCGTGCTCCCGCCGGCCGCCGACGTTTCGGTGGTTTCGTGCCTCGCCGGCCGTCCGGTTTCCGCCACCGCGGGCGCTCCCGCCCGGCAGGATGGTCTGTGTCGACTTGGACTCACTCTGCGTCGATCGGTGCGTCGATTCTTGGGGTGGGTGCGGATGCCCGGAAGAGGAGGCCACGGCAGGATCACACTCGTCGCCGTGGCGGTCGTGCTCGCGTGGCTGGTCGTCGGGGCCGTCGCCGGACCGTTCTCCGGCCGGCTCGGCGAGGTCGCCACGAACGACAACGCCTCGTTCCTGCCCGCCGACGCGGAGGCGACCCGGGCGCAGGAACTGGCCGGACGGTTCGTCGCGCGGCAGACCACCCCCGCCCTGGTGGTCTACGCACGCGCCAGCGGCATCACCGACGCCGACACGCAGCGGGCGGCTGCCGACGCCACCCGGTTCGCCCAGGTGCCCGGGGTGGTCGGCCCGCTGCCGCCGCCGATCCCCAGCGAGGACGGGCAGGCCCTCCAGGTGGTGGTGCCGATCGACGACGCCGACGGCGAACGGATCGGCACGGTCGTCGAGGAACTGCGCGCCATCGCCGGCGGGGACCGCGACGGGCTGACCGTGGACGTGGCCGGGCCCGCCGGCCTGCTCGCCGACCTCATCGAGGTCTTCTCCGCCATCGACGGCACCCTGCTGGTCGTCACCCTCTGCGTGGTGCTGGTCATCCTGCTCGTCGTCTACCGCAGCCCGATCCTGTGGATCTTCCCGCTGCTCTCCGCCGGGATGTCCTTCGCGCTGGCCGCGGTCTTCGTCTACCTGCTCGCCGACGCCGACGTGATCAAGCTCAACGGGCAGGCGCAGGGCATCCTCACCGTGCTCGTCTTCGGCGCCGGCACCGACTACGCGCTGCTGCTCGTCGCCCGCTACCGCGAGGAACTGCACCGGCACGAGCGCCCCTGGGACGCGATGCGGACCGCCTGGAAGGGCGCCGCCCCGGCGATCGTCGCCTCCGCCGGCACGGTGATCGTGAGCCTGCTCTGCCTGCTGCTGTCCAGCCTCAACTCCAACCGGGCGCTCGGCCCGGTCGCCGCCATCGGCATCGCCGCCACCCTGCTGGTCATGCTCACCTTCCTGCCCGCCCTGCTGGTGCTCGGCGGGCGGTGGGCGTTCTGGCCGCGCCGGCCCCGGCCCGACCAGGCCGACCCGCGCACCGAGCACGGCATCTGGAGCCGGATCGCCGGCTTCGTGGCGCGGCGGGCCCGGCCCGTCTGGGTGCTCACCACCCTCGCGCTGGCCGTGCTCGCGCTGGGGCTGACCCAGCTCGGCGCGACCACGCTCGGGCAGTCCGACCTGTTCACCGAACGCACCGACTCGGTCGCCGGCCAGGAGGTGATCGCCCGGCACTACCCGGCCGGCACCGGCAGCCCCGCCACCATCTTCACCAACCAGCAGGCCGCCGGGCAGGTCGCCGACGCGGCCCGCGGCGTGCCCGGGGTGGCCGCTGTCCGGCCCGTCACCGCCCACCGGACCGGCCCGCCCGACCCGAACGCGCCGCCCACCGTCGTCGACGGCCGGGTGCAACTGGAGGCGACGCTCGCCGACCCGCCGGACAGCGACGGCGCCGAGCGGGCCGTCCGGGAGCTGCGGGCGGCGGTACACGCCGTGCCCGGCTCGGACTCCGTGGTCGGCGGCTTCACCGCGATCAACGTGGACACGTCGGACGCCTCGACACGGGACCGGAACGTGATCATCCCGGTCGTGCTGGCGGTGATTGCGATCATCCTGGCGCTGCTGCTGCGGGCGCTCCTCGCGCCGATCCTGCTGATCGCGACCGTACTGCTCAGCTTCGCCGCCACCCTCGGCCTCTGCGCGCTGATCTTCCGCCACGTCCTCGACTTCCCCGGCGTGGACACCTCGTTCCCGCTCTTCGCCTTCGTCTTCCTGGTCGCCCTCGGCATCGACTACAACATCTTCCTGATGAGCCGGGTCCGCGAGGAGTCCGTCAGGCGGGGCACCCGGGCCGGCGTGCTGACCGGGCTCGCCGTCACCGGCGGCGTGATCACCTCCGCCGGGGTCGTGCTCGCCGCGACGTTCTCCGCGCTCGCCGTGCTGCCACTGGTGGTGCTGGTCGAGCTGGGCGTGGCGGTCGCGGTCGGGGTGCTGCTCGACACCATCGTCGTCCGCTCGCTGCTGGTGCCCGCGCTGGCGTACGACATCGGTCCGAAGCTCTGGTGGCCGGGCCGGCTGTCCCGGACGAACGGTGAGCGGGAGGCGCGCGATGCTCGCTGAGACCGACGTCGTCGTGGTCGGCGGCGGCCTGGCCGGCCTGGCTGCGGCCCGGCGGCTGCACCGCGCCGGCGTGCCGTGGCGGCTGCTGGAGGCCGGCGGCCGGCTCGGCGGCCGGGTGGCCACCGACGCGGTCGACGGTTACCTGCTCGACCGTGGCTTCCAGGTGCTCAACACCGCCTATCCGCGGCTCGGCACCCTGCTCGACGTCGACCGGCTGCGCCTCGGCCACTTCACCTCCGGCGTGCTGGTGCGCAAGGGCGACCGGCTCACCCGCCTGGTCAACCCGCTGCGCGAGCCCACCGGCGCGCCCGGCACCGCCCTGGCCGGCGTCGGGTCGCTGCGCGACCGGCTGCGCCTCGCCGCGCTCGCCACCGGCTGCGCGACCCTCCCGAAGGGCCGGCTGCTCGCCGCGCCCGAGACCACCACCGAGATCGCGCTGCGCCGCGCCGGCCTCTCCGACAGGATCATCGAGGAGTTGCTGCGGCCGTTCCTCTCCGGCGTCTTCGTCGAACGGGAGCTGGAGACCTCCAGCCACGTGCTGTCGATGGTGCTGCGATCCTTCGCCCGGGGCCGGATCGGCCTGCCCGCCGAGGGCATGGCCGCGCTGCCCCGCGCCGTCGCCGACCCGCTGCCCGCCGAACTGATCGACCTGGACACCCCGGTCTCGGCGGTGGCGCCCGGCCGGGTCCGCACCCAGGCCGGCGACATCCGCTGCCGCGCCGTCGTGGTCGCCGTCGACCCGCCGGCGGCGGCCACGCTGCTGCCGACCCTGCCGGCGGTACGCATGCACAGCTACACGACGTACTACCACAGCGCCCAGGAGGCGCCGCTGGACGAGCCGATCCTGCTCGTCGACGGCGACCGGCGGGAGATCGTCGCGAACACGGTGGTGGTCAGCCGGGCCGCGCCGACGTACGCGCCGGCCGGGCGGCACCTGATCGCCACCTCCGTGGTCGGCCCCGCTGCCCCGCCCGAGCCGACCGTGCGGGCCGAGCTGACCCGGCTCTACGGACGGTCCACGGCGGACTGGACGCACCTGACCACCGTGTCGGTCCCGGACGCGCTGCCCGCCGCACCGCCGCCGCAGGGGCGGCTGCGCAAGCCGGTGGCGCTGGGGGAGGGCCTGTTCGTGGCCGGCGACCACCGGGACAGCCCCTCCGTCCAGGGCGCGCTGGCCAGCGGCTGGCGCGCCGCCGGAGCCGTCCTGGCGGAGCTGCGCGCGGGCTCCTGACGCTTGAATCGGCGGGTACGGGGCGCGGTGGGCCGGCTGCTCGCTGTTATCCTCGCGTTGCCCATCGTGCCGCCACCGCGGGGCGGTGAAGCCAGGGTTTCGTGCTGGCCGGTGATCGACCGGGCGGGATAGGATCCGGCGCGGTGCCGGGGCGGTAGCTCAGCCGGTTAGAGCAGTCGACTCATAATCGATCGGTCACGGGTTCGAGTCCCGTCCGCCCCACCCAAGTGTCGTTACTCGCCACCGCTCTTGCAAGGGCGGTGGCGAGTAGCGCCGAGGGTGTCGCTGGTGACGGCGTTGCTGGCTATGGCGGCATCCAGGCTGGCGGTGATGCGGTCGCGTAGCTCCTGCGGGAGGGCGATGGTGGCGTAGTAGCCCTCGATTGCGGTCTCTACGTCGAGGATGGGCAGCTTCGTGGTCGAGCGTTCCGAGGGCGATGGGGAGTAGTCCCAAGCATGCGGAGCAGCGCGTCCCAGGAGGGGGCATCCACAGAACGGGACGGTTGTTGAGTACGGGCCATGTCAATACCTCTCAGGTCAGATCTCGTCTGGACCTGGCGGAGACGCGGCCCGCAGGCCGAGGCCGGAATCGTTGGCGTCATGCGACTCCAACGAATGCAGATCTCGGCGCTGATCGTCCTCGCGCTCGTCGCGGCGCTTGCGCTCGTGCCGCTGCCGACGCTCCCCTACACCATGGGCTTCGCGCCGCACTGGGTGACCGTCCTGGCCGCCGTGCTGGGCGCGATCTTCGTGGTACGACCGCATCCGGCGGGGCTGCTGCCCACCGTACTGCTGCTCTGGTCGGCAGGCGGCGTCGTGCTCGACGCCTTCCGCGCGTTCTTCGCTGTCACGGGGATACCAGCGGGAGAGTTCGCGCGGGTCGACTGGCCCGGGATGGCGCTGCGCGGGCTCAGCCTGGCGGGCTGCGCGCTGCTGGGTGCGCTGCTGCTGCCTCGCATCAGAGTCCCAGGCGGGGTGTGGCTCGGGTACAGCGCGTTCGCGATCGGGTTCGTCTATCCCATGGCCAAGCTGTACTGGTCGTTCGGCGGTAAGCTGCTGCGTCCCGTGGGTTATGACGAGGGCTTCCCGTACGGCGAGCTGATCATGCTGCTCGTCGGAGCGGTGGGTTCGCTGGCCCTGGTCCAGAGGTGGGGGCGGTGGCTGCCGCGGCGGCTGGTGCTGGCGGGCGGCTGGACGGGCGCCGCCATGTTGACCACCATGGGGACCATGTCCGTTTTCGGCACGCTGTCTCAGCTGCTCGGCCTCACCCGAGGGCCCGTGCCGCTGTCCGATCCCGCGGCAGTGGTGACGGTCGGGCTCGTGTACGGGAGCTGGCTGCTGTTCGGGCTGGCGGTCGGCGGGGCCACGCTGTCCTACCAGCGGGCGACGCTGCGGTGATGCCACGGCGCGCGGACGTGGTCGTGGCCTTCGTCGTGGGGGTGCCGCTGTTCTCGCTGTCCGTGGTGGTGGCGGTGCTGTCGGTGCCGGGTGTTCGCGCGTCCCTGCTGGTGGGAACCTGCCTGGTGGCGCACGCGGCCGTCGCGTACCGGCGGTACGTCTGGGCGTTCTTCGTGGTCGCCGCCGCCTTCGCCGTACAGGTCGCCGTGACCGGGCTGTTCCTCGTGCTGCCGTCGGCGGCGCTGTTCCCGCTCGCGGTCTACTCCTGCGCCGCCTACGGCTGGCGCTACCCACCGCTGGTCGTCGGCATGGCGGGAGCGGGGGTGGCGGCGGCCAGGTTCGCGACCGACTCCAGTGTCGCGGCCGCTGACCTGGGGCCGAACCCGTGGCTGCTGTTCGGGCTGTTGGCCGCGGTGGCGGTCGCGGCGTGGGGGTTCGGCCTGTACCGGCGGACCCAGCTCGCCTACGTCGACCTGCTGCGAGAGCGTGCCCGCGACGCCGCGGCGCAGGCGACCGCGGCGGAACGGGCACGGATCGCCCGGGAAATGCACGACGTGGTCGCCCACGCGCTGGCCGTCATCGTCGCCCAGGCCCGGGGCGGCCGTTTCGCGCCTGCGCGCGCGGAGGAGATCCTGGCCACGATCGAGGCGACAGGGCGCAGAGCTCTCGCGGACATGCGGGCTGCCGTCGGCGTGCTGCGCACCGCACCCGAAGCGGCGGAGGCGGAGCGTCAGCCGCTGCCCGGCCTGGCCGACCTGCCGGAGCTGGTGGAGCGGACCCGGGGCGCGGGGCTGCCCGTGAAGGAGATTGTGCGGGGTGCGGCACACCCCCTCGGGCCGAGCGCGGACCTCGTCGCGTATCGCGTGGTACAGGAGGCGCTCACGAACACGCTCAAACACGCGGGCCCCGGCGCCAGCAGCACGGTCCGGCTGGAGTGGACGGACGATGCCCTGCACATCACCGCCAGCGACGCCGGCGGTTCCGCTGCCGACACGGTGCACGGGGGCGAGCCGGGGAACGGTCTGGCGGGGATGCGTGAGAGGGTGAACGCCGTGGGAGGGATCCTGGACGTCCGGACGGAGGAGGCAGGCGGGTTCGTCGTCGAGGCCCGCCTTCCGTACCGGATATGACCATTCGGGTCTACGTCGTCGATGACCAGGATCTGGTGCGTACCGGCACGGTGATGGTGATCGACGCGCAGGACGACATGCGCGTGGTGGGGCAGGCGGGCGATGGGGCGGAGGCGCTGGCCGGGCTGCGCGCGGTGGCGGCGGACGTGGTGCTCATGGACGTGCGGATGCCGCGCATGGACGGGGTCGAGGCGATCAGACGGCTGCTGGCGGCGGGAAACGAGCCCAAGGTGATCGTCCTGACCACCTTCGATCTGGACGAGTACGCCTTCGCGGCGTTGCGGGCCGGGGCGTCGGGGTTCCTGCTCAAGGACGCCCCCGCCGACGAGTTGCTGTCCGCGGTGCGGACCGTCCACCGCGGGGACGCGGTGATCGCGCCGTCCACGACACGCCGCCTGCTCGACCACGTCGCGCCGCGCCTGCCGGACGTCGCGCCGGACCCGCTGACCGAGCGTGAGCGCGAGGTGTTGCGGCACATCGCCTGGGGCGAGACGAATGCCGAGATAGCGGGATCCCTGTTCCTTTCTGAGGGCACCGTCAAGACCCACGTCGGCCGCATCCTGGCCAAGCTCGGGCTGCGCGACAGGGTCCAGGCGGTCATCTGGGCCTACGAACACGGCCTGAACAACCGTCCCTGATCTCTGGAGCAGGCGGGCAACAGCTCGCAGACGTCCTCTCGGGTCAGATGCCAAGCCACCAAAGGATTAACGGGCCACCGCTGACAGCCGGCCCGCGCGACGGCTGCCGACCCAGGGCGCCGCCGCCAGGCCCTGTGTCGAAGTCGGTCACAGCCACTCGTTGATGGCGGCGAGGTGGATTGTGGCCTCGTAGCGCACGGCCAGCTTGTCGAAGCGGGTGGCCACTGGCCGATTGCGTTTCAGCCGGTTGATACCGCACTCGACGGCGTGACGTTGCTGGTAGAGGTGCGGATCGAAGGCCGTTGGCCGGCCGCCTTTGGATTCCTTGGCCCGCCGGTGGGCGTCCTGGTCGGCCTTGCTCGGGATCGTCGCGGCGATCCCACGCCGGTGCAGGTAGGCCCGGTTCGCCCTCGACGTGTACGCCTTGTCGGCCAGGACCCGATCGGGGCGCGTCCTCGGTCGGCCGGTCGTCAGCTCGAAAGGTCCCGCCGGTCCGCCCTTCCGAGGGCGAACCAGAGCGCGGTCACTGATCGGGCGACGCCGTTACCGCGTCTGAAACAGCGAGTTCGCCTCCCGTTTTCGTCCCTGCACCCTGTGGTCGCCTCCTACCGTCTGCTTGGAATTCTGTGGTGAACAGCAGGCCGATCGCGATCACGCCCAGGGTGATGGACAGCGAGCGCAGGATGCCGACGTGGTTCGCAAGGAAGCCGAGAAGTGGGGGCCCGGCCAGGAAGGCTGTGTAGCCGATGGATGAGACGACCCCGACACGGACGGCCGCGTGCCTAGGATCATCGGCTGCTGCGCTGATGCCGAGCGGAAATCCCATCGCGGTGCCGAGCCCCCAGGTGATGACGCCGACCAAGGCAAGTGCTCTGTGCGGGCCGAAGATCGTGACCGCGAGGCCGAACATGGCGAGGACGGCGCTGGCGCGGGTGACGAGTCTCGGCCCGTATCGGTTGACGAGTGACGGCCCGAACCATCGGCCGAGGGTCATCGCGGCGACGAACATCGCGAAGCTCAGCGAGCCGACTGCTGCCGAGGTGTGGTGACCCTCGATCATGGCGGACGCGAGCCAGTCGTTGCCGGTGCCCTCGGAGAACGCCATGCTCAACACGAAGATGCCGAGAGCGAGCGTGCGTGGCTCGGTCCACGCACGCAGGGCGTTACGTGTCGGAGGGTGCGCGGATGGCTGGGCGGCCGTGGCCAGATATCGACGTGTGGACAGTGGCACCGCAACGGCGATAAGGGCTGCGACGACGGCCAGGTGAACGACGACCGGGATGTTGAACGCCGCGCAGGCTGCGGCGAAGCCGGCGCCGAGGACGGTTCCAGCGCTCAGGGAGGCGTGGAACCGGGACATTATCGACGTGCCGGTTTGTTGCTCGACGGCAGCGGCCTCGACGTTCATTGCCACGTCCCAGATGCCGGTACTCAGTCCGAGAAGCGCAAGCCCTGCGGCCGTGACGGTGAAAGCGCCTTGCGCGCCAATGCCAGCCAGGCAAAGCCCGGCCGCGCTGGCCAGGCTGGCCGCGGCCACGGCGCGGCGTGGGCTGGTGCGCGCCACGAGTGGTCCAGCCCCCAACAGCGACATGATCGATCCGATAGGCAGGGCGAGCAGCAACAATCCCAGCTGTTGCGGGCTCAACTGAAGCTGTGACTTGACGCTCGGGATGCGGGCCGCCCAGGTGGCGAAGGCAAACCCGCTACTCACGAACGCCAGGTATACCGCCGCTGTGGCAGCTCGCACCTGAGCACGGCTGTTACCCGCGGGCCCGACCAGCGGCGGTGACCCAACAGGACTATGAGTCATCCGCCACCTCCATGGGCACAAGGCGACGGATGTAGGCCATGACCTTCCCGGAATCGACCGGCCGGGTGGACAGGGTCGCGTGCAGGATCAGTCCTTCGATCAGCGCGTCGAGTGCCTCCGCGGTGTCGGGGTCGAAATGTCGCTGCAGCGAGCGGCGGGTGCTGTCCATCCACGCCTGCGTGATCACGCGGAGCTGGGGGTTGCGGGCGGCCGCGGCGTACAGCTCGTAGGCGAGGACCGCGCTGCGCTGGTTGTCGGCCAGGTCGGCCAGCATTGCCTCGACGACTTTCGCGCGGGCGTCGGTTCCCGGTTCGATCGCCGTCATCTGGGCGTCAAACGTTGCCGCTGCCGTCTCCGCGAGATGGGTAAAGGCCGACGTCAGAAGATGTTCGAGGGTGGCGAAGTGATATGTGACCGATCCCAACGGCACGTCCGCGGCAGCGGCCACCCGACGGTGGGTTGTTCCAGCCACACCATGCTCGGCGATGGTGTCCAGAGCGACTTCTATCAGCCGTTGGCGTCGATCCGGTTCGTACCGGCGGCGGCTCCGACCGGTGCCCTGCTGCCTGGCGGTCATCTGTCGTAGACCGACCGGATGACGCGAGCGGGGTTACCCACGGCGACAACGTCGGCGGGAATGTCCTTCGTGACGACCGCACCGGCGCCGATCACCGAGTTGTCGCCGATGGTGACACCGGGGCAGATCACGGCCATGCCGCCAATCCACACATTGTTGCCGATCGTGATCGGCAGAGCTGCCTCCCACTTGGCGCGGCGTGGTTCCGGGTCAATCGGATGCGTGGGCGTCAGCAGCTGCACGTTCGGGCCCATCAGCACGTCCTCACCGATGAGGATCTGCGCGACATCCAGAGCCATCAACCCGTAGTTGATGAACGTCCGGGCGCCGACGTGAATGTGGCTGCCGTAGTCGACGTGCAGGGGAGGACGAATCTCCACCTCAGCTCCCACCGAACCGAGCAGTTGCTCAAGCAGGGCGCGGCGCCCTTCAGAGTCTCGCGGATCGCTGTCGTTGAACGCCTTGGTCAGCACCATCGCTTGGCGCATCTCCGCTTCCAACTCCGGGTCCGCGCCCCGGTAGAGATCGCCCGCGAGCATGCGTTCCCGCATCGAACGCGGGTCGCCTTCGACAAGATCAAGAAGAGTCATGCGTACGATCGTACAAACAGCGTACGATCGTACGCAACGAGAGCGGGAGCGCCGAAAATCTGGCTGAGGTAGACCCAGATGGCCGCCTCCCCAGGGCGGGGCTGCGGCAGCGGGCTCGGCAGAACTAGCAACTACGGCCGCCGCCGATGAAGCGCCGACAGTGGCGACTGACGTCGATCCGGCTGTCCGCTTCGGGACTGAGCCATCTTCGCGGCCGACGCACTCGGCCAACCTGATCCTGACGCCGGGTGTCCGCCCGTCGTGGAGATCGGAGGAGCGATGAGGACCCACCCCCGATGGCGGTCGACCGGCACGATGCTGGTCGCGGCCCTGGCCACCGCACTGGTCGCCGCCCTGCTGCCCGCCTCGCCCGCGTACGCGCTGCCGTCCGGCAGCGGTTGGTCGGCCTCGTGGAGCTACTACCACCCCAGCGCCTACCAGTACGCCGGCACCCTGCCGGGCGTGCGGCTGACCGGGTACGCCACCGACAACTCGGGCACCAGCACGACGGTCGGCACCATCGAGGACACCGCCGCCGACGACCGCTGCGCCAGGGTGATGCTCTACGCCAAGGGCGTCGGCTACATCGCCGACCGGACCACCTGCGGCAACGGCAGCTATCTCACCTATTCCACCGGCAGTTACAGCCAGGGGCTCCTGGTGATCGTCTACCGGATGATCCCGGGCACGACCACCCAGGACAAGGGTTTCGCCATGTTCGTCCCCGGCTCGTCGGCCGACCCGGAGCTGCGGACCGTCGGCACCGGGGCGAGCTGGTCGTACTACACCTCGACGGCGTTCCAGTACACGGTGACCCGTCCCGGCGTGCGGCTGACCGGCTACGGCGCCCACCAGTACTCGGACCAGCGCTCCTCATTGAACACGGTGGAGAAGACCGCCGGCACGGTGGGCTGCGCCACGGGCAAGGTCACCGGCGGCGTGACCACCAGCGGCGGCACCTGCGTCAACGGCGGCAGCACGTCCTTCCACCGGTCCGACCTGACCAACATCCTGGAGGCGTCCGCCTGCTACCAGCCCTTCCTCGGCACCCGGCGGTGCGTGGCGATCACCATCCCCGAGCCCTGGTGACCCGGCCGACCCGACGCCCCCGGCCGGCCCGGGGGCGTCGGGTCCGTCACCGGCGGCTCTTGGGCAGGTCGAACTGGTCGGCGGCCTTGCAGTCGCGCGTGCCGCCGACGGCGCCCGGCCCGACCCGGTCGAGCGCCTGGCGCGCCCGGACCCGGCCCAGGTTCCAGGCGTACCAGGGGTCCGGCTCGTCGAGGTCGTCCGCGATCCAGCTCAGGGTGCAGCGGCGCACCGGGTCCGGCAGGCCGGACAGGGCGGGTGTCGCATCGGCGGAGAGCGCCCGCAGGTACCAGGCGTCGATCTTCCCCGTCTGCTCGTAGCGGGCGATGTTGCGGCGCGCCGCGTAGTCCTCGGGGTTGAGCACGGCCAGGCTCAGCAGCATCGCCACGGCGAGCGCCACGGTCAGCCGGGGGATCCAGGCTCCCCGCCACCGGATCCCGGCCGCGAGGATCATCAGGAAGACGGTGCCGAGCAGCAGCTCGAACGCCATCACGAAGAGACGTTCCCCGGTGAAGCTGTAGGCCTTCTGGTACGTGTACATCCGGGACAGCGCCGACACCACGATGACGAAGCCGAACGCGCTGAGCAGGCCGAGCAGGATCCGGAGCAGGTGGCGCTCGACCGGGCGATCCCGCCGTGCCCACCGGGCCACCCCGGCGAGCACCGCCAGCGTCAGCATCGTGACGACGACGAGCTGCCAGAACCCGCTGCGCGCGTACTCGGCGTAGCTGAGGCCGGCAGTGCGCAGCACGTGCCGCTCCCCGCCGAACAGGACGGTGAACTGCACCGCCACGAAACCGCCGAACAGCAGCGTCAGCGCGGTGATGACCGGTGCCCACTCCACGACGCCGAGGCGGGGCGTGCCGGGCCGGTCCACCGTCGACAGGTCGGGAGGCGCGGCCAGCGTGTAGACGGCGGCGACCGCGCTCAGTCCGCCGATGCCGGCGAGGAAGAGCCATTCGAACCTCGCGCCGGCGTCGACCTCGGGGATGAGCCCGTCGAGCACCACGGAGAAGGCGCCGTCGGCCGACGAGAGGAGCGCGCCGAAGACGACCAGCGCGGCCACCGTGGCCGCGGCGGACCCGACGACGCGACGGGCCAGGCCCGGGCTCGCCGGCGCCTGGAGGTGGCCGCCCACCCACGGCAGCCCTCGCAGCGCCGCGAACGGCGCCGCCACCAGGCTGAACAGGATGGAGCGTACGAGCCGGCCGCCCACGATCGCGAGGGTCGCGCAGCCGAGCGCGCCGAGGACGCAGAACGTCACCAGCCACCAGGCGTTGCGGAAGGCCAGGACCGAGAGCAGCGCCAGCGCGGCCCCCGCCCAGCCGGCGCGGACCCAGCGCTCGGCGCGCGGCAGGTCGGCGCCGGTGCGGCGGACCGCGACGACCACCGCGACGGTCAGGGTGAGCCAGCCCAGGAACCAGCCGATGCCGGTGCGGGTCAGCGGCACGAAGCACGCCAGCCCCAGCGCCCCGGCGAGGACGGCGGCCGGCACGGAGCGGTCCCGCGCCGCCTTCGGGCCCGGCCACCGCGTCTCGAGGAACGACGGCCGGATCGGCGGCGGCTGGTAGCCGCGGTACGGCGCCGGCCACGCGCCCGGCGTACCGGTCCCGAACGGCGCCTGGTGCGGGGCGGCGGTCGGTGGCGGGGCGGCGACCGGCGTCGGTGTGGCGGCGGGTGCCGGCGCGGCGACCGGTTGGGGCGGCGTGCCCGCCGCAGGCGCCGGGGTGGCGACGGCGGGCGGCGCGCCGGCACGGGAGGGCGACGGGTTTCCGGCGGAGGACGCCGTCGCCGCACGCGCGGCCTCCCGCGCCGGCTCGACGGCCGACGGCGAGCCCTTCGCGTCGGCGGCGGCCGTCGGGGCTGGTCGGGTGTCCGGGTCCGCCTGCCTCGGCACGACGGCCGGCCGGACCTCCCCGTCCGCCTGCTGCGGCACGGCGGCCGGGCGGGTGTCCGGGTCCGCCGGCGTCGGGGCGGCGGCGGTCGGGTCGGTGTCCGTGCCCGTCGGCGTCGGGGCGGCGGCCGGCACCAGCGGGATGAACACGGCGTACCCGCGCGTGCCCGGCGGGATGCTGACCGGGATCGCCCACGCGGGCGTGCCCTCCGCCCCGGGCCACACCATGGCGGGCGGCGCACCGTCGACGGGCGGCATGACGAGCAGGTACGGCGTCGCGTGCCCGGGGTTCTCACCGGCGGTGCTCGCGGGCCCCCCGGCGGTTTCCGGGGACCCCGGCACCGGTGGCGGCTGGGTCACGGGACCCTCCTCGATCGAATGGTCCGCACACTGTACGACCGATCCCGATCCCTTCGCCGCCCGGTGAACGCTCCGCGATCCGCCCCGCACGCGGAGGTGATGCCGGGTGGTCGGCGGGGTCGGCCGTCCAGGGTGGTCAGGCCGGAATCGCGGATGGCGCCGGTGGCCGTTCCGAGAATGCGCAACCAACCGGGTATGCGGGCCGCCGCCACGAAAGGCGCGAGCCGCCGCCACGAAAGGCGCGAGCCCGCGTTAACCTCCCGGCGCGGCCACCGCGTTCACCTGGCGGGAGGTACGCATGTCCGACAGCCCGCACCCGCCGCCACCGGAGGGCTTCGCCGAGTTCGTGGCGGCCCGGTCCGGCGCCCTGCTGCGCTCGGCCTGGCTGCTGACCGGAGACGCCGGCCGGGCGGAGGACCTGCTCCAGACCGTGCTCGCGGTCGCCTGGCGGCGCTGGCCCGGCATCGTCCACGGCGGGCATCCCGAGGCGTACCTGCGGCGGGCGCTCTTCACCACGTACGCCTCCTGGTGGCGGCGGCGGTGGCGGGGCGAGGTGCCGGCCGCCACGACGCCGGAGACGTACGGGGCCGGCGACGTGGCCGGCGAGTCGGCCGACCGGGACGCGGTGCGCCGCGCGCTGGCCCGGCTCAGCCGCCAGCAGCGGGCGATCGTGGTGCTGCGGTACGTCGAGGACCTGTCCGTGGAGCGGACCGCGCAGGTGCTGGGCTGCTCGGGCAACACGGTCAAGGTGCAGTCCTCGCGCGCCCTGCGCAGCCTGCGCGCCGACCCGGACCTGCGGTTGTTCACCGATCGGGAGGTCGTGCCATGAGTTCTGACGACTCCGACGTCCGGCGGCTGCTCGCCGACGCCGTACCGCCGCTGGCGGCCCCGCCGGACCGGTTGGCGGCGGTCGGCTCCCGGGTCCGCCGGCGCCGGCGGCGGCTGGCCGCCGGCTCGGCGGCGGCTCTGGTCCTGGCGGTGGGGCTGACGGTCGGGGTGCCGCAGCTCGTCGCCGGCGACCGGGGCGGTCCCCGGCCGTCGCCGGCCGCCACCGACGGGCCGGTCGACGAGGCCGCCTGCCCCGACGACATCGGCCGGCGGCCCGGGCTGGAGTCGGTGCGCTACGGCGACGACGTGCCACTGGTGCCGGCGGGCGCGGTGGAGGTCACCGCCTGCCAGGTGCCGGTCGGCGGCGGGCCGCGGGCGGCGGACCGCGTCGGCCCCCGGGTGCTCACCACCGGGGTCGACGAGATCGTCGGGCTGCTCAACGCGATGCCACCGACGCAGACCGGGCCGGACGGGCGGCCCCGGGTGGCCGACCCGACCGACCCGGGGCTGCGGTGCACCCCGGTGGCCCGGTACGAGGAGACCGCCTACGTGCTGCGCTACCCCGACCGGGCGCCGGTGACCGTGTGGACCGACGACAACTGCGCGGTCGCGGTCACCGACAGCCACGGGCGGGGGCTGGACCGCCGGCTGTTCGGCGCGTTCCTGGACCGGTACCGGGCGCAACTCGCCGCGGCCACCGACCCGGCCACCGTCGCCACCCCTGCCTGCCCGACGAGCATGCCGGTCGACCGGGTCCGGCTGACCCCCTCGAACCCCGGGCCGCCCGACCGGATCGCGGTCAACCAGGCCGGGCCCGACACCGTCCTGATGACCCCGCTGGTCGCGTTGGCCGCCTGCCGGTACGAGGTGGACGGCGGGAACGCCCGGCTGGTGCGCCGGGAGACCCGGCGCGACGGGGCGGACGCGCTCCGGCCGGTGCTCAACGCGGCCTTCGCCCGGTCGGTGCCGGCCAGCGACTGCGGCGACTGGCCGGGCTACCCGCCGCCGACCGCGTTCGACACCGTGACCGTGGCGGACGCGACCGGCGCCACCGCCGAGTTCTGGGTCCGGCACACGCCCTGCCGCAGCGCCGTCCGCGCGCACCACCGGGGCAGCGAGCCCACGCCGGAGCTGCTCGCCGCCCTCACCCGGTTGCTCGGGCCGCCACCGGGCTGACCTGCCGACGGCGGCGCCGGGTGGGGACCCGACGCCGCCGGGCCGGTCAGACGTACGGCCGGGTGGCGTACGCGGCCCGCAGCGCGGCCAGCCCCGCCGGCTTCGGCACCAGCGTGCCCCAGCCGGAGTTGAAGTAGTTGGTGCACACGATCCGGGGCCCCCGCTCGGCGTTGAGCTGGGCGATCGCGGCCGGCACGGTGGCGATCCAGGCCGCCTGGTCCGGGACTTCCGCCACCCGTACGCCCCACTCGGCGATGATCACCGGCCGGGAGAGCGCGACCGGGCCGAGGTCGGCCACCGCCCAGTCCTTCGTCCGGCGGAACCGGGCCAGCGCGGTGTGCGTGGGGCTGGTGGCGTAGGCGTTCCACTGGAGGAAGTCGAGTTTCGCCATCAGCGCCTCGGGGTGGGTGCGTTGGTAGGAGCCCCGGTCGAAGCCGCCCAGCCCCACCGAGAAGGTGGTCCCGGCGGGAAGCTGCCGCGCCTTGAACCAGTCCACGATGTACGTCATCGCCTGCACCGCCCGGGCGTCCGACTGGGCCCAGGTGTAGCTGACGCCCGCCTCGGTGGTGCCGAACTCGTGGTCGGTGTCCAGTTCGGAGGCGAGCTGGATGTTCACTCCGAACCCCATGGTCCGGTACTGGGACAGGGCACGGGCGAGCAGCCCGTCGCAGTGCCCGGCGAGGACCTGGCTGTAGCCGTACGCCCGGGGCCAGGTCGTGCCGGGCCGCTGCTGGATGGTCATCGCGGGCGCCGGGACGGTGTAGGTGACGCCGTCCACGGTGAAGGTCTGCGGCCCGGCGTTGGGCGCGCCGTAGTGCTTCAGCTCCAGCACCATGTTCATCCGCACCCCGGCCTTGCCGAGCGTGACCAGCCACGGTCGCTGGTAGCCGGGGAAGGTGTAGCCGTCGGCGAGGCTGCGGTACTGGGTCAGCGAGCGGAAGTTCCCGCCGGCCATGTCGGCCGTCGGGTCGGCGCCGCCGGAGAGGTAGTAGCCGCCCAGCACCGGCGCGGCGATCGTGTAGTCGGCGGTGGCGGTGGCGGTGCGCCCGCCGTTGTCGCGGACCGTGACGGTGACCCGGGGCATCACGCCACCGCCCGGTAGACGGCCACCGAGCCGTTGTCCGACAGCCGGGTCCAGGTGCGGCCGGAGTCGTCGGTGACGGTGACGGTGAGCGGGTCGATGACGGCGGTGACCTTGACCGGGGCGCTGCTGTTGCCCTGCGCGTCGGTGACCACGATCGTGACGGTCACCGGCTTCGTGTCGGCGTCGCCGTAGGTGACCGTCAGGGTCATCTGGTCGCCGGGCGAGTAGGTCGAGGCGTTCAGGGATGCGGTCGCGGTGGGAGCGGCCATTGCCGGCTCCTCTCGTGCTCGGTCGCCGGACCGGCTCCGGCGCGTGGCCACGGCCGGTCCGGCTGCGGAGGGATCGGGGGCGGGCGACGACCGGCCGCCGGGCACGCGTCGGCGCGGCCGGGGACCGGTCCGGGGGTACGACTCGCCGACCGCGCTCGGCTCGGGGTCGCCGCGCGCGGCCCGACGGCCGCCGGAGTGGTGACGTCGGTGTCGGTGAGGCGGCACCGGCCCTGGCGCCCGGGACGGTGGCTGCCGGAGCGCGGCCTCGCGGTGCGCGGGCCGGTCGGCGCTGCGTTACGCCGGGGGCCGTCGCGGGGCCGGCTCGGTGGTGGCGGCGTCGGCGGGGACGGTGCTGCCCCCGCCGGACCCGAGGAATGGGATGTGGCCCGCCATCCTTACGCCTCTCACCTGCTACAACAGTGCGACGCCGAGGTGGCCGGCGTCCTGTCCGCTACCCGACCGCCGTTTCGTCAGCCAGCCGACTGCGGTCGGCGGGGAACTGTGCGGTGCGTGTCGTCGCCGACCGGGACGGGCGTTGCCGGTTCGCCGCGCGGCGGGTTCGCCGCGCTGCCGACTCGCCGCGCGGCGGGTTTGCCGCGCTGCCGGTCCGCCGCGCGGCGTCCGGGCCGCGGCGTCCGGGGCGCGGCGTCCGGGGCGCGGCGTCCGGGGCGCTCGGGCGACACGGCCGGCCCCCCGCCCCGGCGTCAGTAGGCCAGCTCCACCGGCCGGCCGAGCACCCGGGCGCCGTTGTTGCCGAGCCAGCCCTCGGCCGCAGCCGCGTGCTGGCTGAAGGTGTGGATGTCCCGGAACCGCCGCTGGAGCGGGGACGAGTCCCGGGCCGCCCCGCCGCCGGCCGCCCGGTAGCAGGTGTCGACCGCGGCGGCGGCCCGCTCGGTCACCCACGGCAGGGCGGCGGAGATCCGGGGATGCAGCCCGGGGATCGCCGCCGGATCCGTGGCGCACGCCGCCCAGAGTTCGTCGGCCAGGTCCCGCAGCAACGCCCGCGCCGCCCGTACGTCGAGGTCGGCGCGGCCGAGCTGGAGGCGGAAGGCGGGCGAGTCGGCCAGCGACTGCCGGGCGTAGAGGCGCTGCCGGCCGCCGTCGAGCAGCGCGACCATGTCGTCCAGCGCGCCCTGCGCGATGCCGACCGCCACCGCGCCGAGGTGCAGGACGAAGTGGACCAGCGGTGCCACGAAGCCCGGCCCCGGCACACAGGGCGCGCCGGTGAACAGGTCGAAGCTCTCCTCCGCCGGGCAGAACGCGGAGGTCACCTCGACGTCGTGGCTGCCGGTGCCGCGCAGGCCCAGCGCGTGCCACGTGTCGTGCACCGTGAACCGGGAGGCCGGGAAGAGCATCGAACGCACCTCCGGCGGCGTCCCCGCCGGCCCGGGCAGCGGCTCGCCGTCCCCGGTCAGCACGCAGTTGCCGAAGATCCAGTCGGCGTGCCGCGCACCGCTCGCGTACGCCCACCGGCCGGTGACCTGGAAGCCGCCGTCGGCCAGCTCGGCCCGCCCCTGCGGGGCGAAGCCGCCCGCGACGACCACGTCCGGCCCGTCGGCGTAGAGCTTGTCGAACCGGTCGCGCGGCAGCATCGCCAACAGGTGCGGCGTCTCCGCGCCGATCATCACCGTCCACCCCGTCGAGCCGTCCGCCCGCGCCAGCGTCTCCAGCACCCGCAGCCCCGTGCGCAGGTCCGCCTCGTACCCGCCGTGGCTGCGGGGGACGAACATCCGGAAGCAGCCGGCCGCCCGGAGCGCGTCGAGCAGGTCGGCGGGGAGTGCCCGTGCCGCCTCGATCTCCCCGGCCCGCCGGGACACCTCCGGGACCAGCGCGTCCACCGCCCCGACCAGCCGATCCCGGTGCCGCTGCTCCATGGTTCCTCCTCGCGTCGTGGCCCACCCACCACGATGGACCCGTCGGCGACCCGGGGGCCAGGGACACCGGCACCGGATGCCCGGGACATCCCGCGCCGCGCGACGTCCACCCGGCCGGGACGAACCGGCCCGCATTCCAGGCGACTGTCGCCGGACCGACATTCGCACTGGAACGTCGGGGGATCACCAACCGGCCCCGCGACTGCCAGGATTCTCGGCATGTCGGTCCAGCAGCCCCCGCCCGCGGCGACCCACGGCGACCGCCGGCACCCGGTCGCCGCCTGGCTCGTCCTCGTCGGCTGTGCGCTGCTGTTCGTCGCCACCGCCGTCTGCTGGGTGCTCGCCCGCCGGCCCTGGGGACTGTCCCAGCTCTACTTCCTGGTCGACTTCACCGACTGCGCCGTCTACGGCGTGGTCGCCTGGCTGATCCTGCTGCGCCGGGGGCACCCGGTCGCCTGGCTGCTCGCCGCCACCGGGCTCGGCGGCGGGTTCGCCGCGCTCAGCGCCCAGTACGTCGACCTGCTCGGGGTGCACCCCGGGCTGCCCGACCCGGTGCTGCTCACCTCGGCCCGGCACTGGGCCTGGGCGCCGGGGATGCTCTCGCTGATCGTGGTGCTGCCCTGGCTGGTCCGGGAGGGCCGGCTGCCGCGGCCGGCCCGGGCGGCGGTACTGGCCGGCGCCGTGGTCGTCGCCGGCTACGTGTTGTTCCAGCTCACCTGGCCCGGGCCGGGCGCGAGCGGGTCGGGCGCGCCGCTGCCGATCGCCAGCGTCGGGTGGGCGGAGTTCGTCGAGCGGGTGCAGCCGGCCCTGCTGGTGGCCGTCCCCGCGCTCGGGCTGCTCACCGCCGCCGGGGTCGCCGCCCGCCGTCGCCGGGGCGCGCCCGCCGAGCGCGTCGGGCTGGGCTGGCTGGCCGTCGGCACGCTGCTGCTCGCCCTGAGCTTCGCGCCGGTGGCCCTCCCGGAGGGCTGGGCCCGGCCGGTGCCCGACGAGGCGCCCCCCGTCGCGATGCTCGCCTCGCAGGCGTTCTTCCCGGCCGCCGTGCTGGCGGTGGTGCTCCGGCAGCGGCTGTGGGGCATCGAGATCGCCGTCCGCCGCACCCTGGTCTGGTTCCTCATGACGTTTCTGCTGGTCGCCGCGTACGTGCTGGGGGTGTCGGTGCTGGACGCGCTGCTGCCGGCCACCCCGGCGGTGCCCGGGGCGCTCGTCACGGCGCTGGTCGCGATCGGCGTGCAGCCGGGCCGGATCCGGGTGCAGCGCCGGGTGGACCAGCTGATCCACGGCGCGGCGGCCGAGCCGCTGCGCGTGGTGCGCCGCGTCGGGCACCGGATCAGCGCGACCGGGGACGCGGCCGACGTGCTCACCGAGGTGGCGCGCAGCCTGACCGACCTGTTGCGCCTCGGCGCCTGCGCCATCGAGGTGGACGGGCCCGAGGGCTGTTCCGCGCGGGCCGAGTCGGCCGGGCCGCCCGGCGCGCCGCTGGTGCTGCCGCTGCGCCGGGGGGAGCGCGAGGTGGGCCGGCTCACCGCGTGGGCCCGGGCGGGGGAGCGGCTGGACGGGCGCACCCGGGCTGCGCTGCTCGACCTGGTGCCGCTGGTCTCCTCCGCGGCGAGCCTCGCCGCGACCAGCGGCGCGCTGGCCGCGTCCCGGGCCCGGCTGGCCGAGGCCCGCGACTCCGAGCGGCGCAAGTTGCGCCGGGACCTGCACGACGGCCTCGGGCCGGCGCTGGCCGGGGTGGCGCTCGGCGTGCAGGCCGCCCGGAACCTGCTCGCCGTCGACCCGGACGCGGCCGGCCGGCTGCTGGACCGGCTGCGCGACGAGATGGACCAGAGCGTCGAGCAGGTCCGCGACCTCGCCCGGAATCTGCTGCCGCCGGTGCTGGGCGAGCGGGGCCTGGTGCCGGCCGTGCACGAGCTGGCCCGGCGGTACGACGGCGCGCCGCTCCTGGTCGAGGTCGACGCGGCCCCGCTGCCGCTGCCCGAGCCGGTGGCCACCGCCGTGTACGGCATCGTGGCCGAGGCGCTGCGCAACGCGCACCGGCACGCCGCCGCCCGGACCTGCCGCATCGCGCTGACCGTGGACGAGGCGGGCCTCACGCTCACCGTCGCCGACGACGGGGCCGGGATCCCGCCCGGGGCGCCGCCCGGCGTCGGCATGCTGTCGATGCGCGAGCGGGCCGAGGGGGTGGGCGGGACGTGCGCGGTCGGTCCGGGGCCGGCCGGGGGCACCCTGGTCACCGTCCGAGTGCCCGCCAACCGGTGCGCCGTGCCCACCCGCGCCCCGGCGGAGCGGCCCCCGGACCGCGCGCCGTGGCCGCTGGAGGGCGTGGGCACCGCCGGCACGAGTCCGACGAGCCCACCGCACGCCGCGGTGTCGTCGCGCGAGGTGGTGGTGTCGACGCCCGACGGCCCGTCGTCGCCGGGCCCCGGCGACCGGACGGCCGTCGACCTGGCTGCGGGCCGGACGGTGGGGGTGGCGTCGTGACCGGGACGGATGGTGGGGGTGGCCCGGCTGTGGGCCGGACGGTGGGGGTGGCCTGGTGACCGGGCCGGACGGTGGGGGTGGCCTGGTGACCGGGCCGGACGGTGGGGGTGGCCTGGTGATCGGGCCGGACGGCGGGGTGATCCGGGTCGCGGTGGTGGACGACCATCCGGTCTTCCGCCTCGGCATGACCGCGCTGCTCGCGAGCACCGCCGGCCTGCGGGTGGTCGGCGAGGCCGCTGACGCCGACGAGGCCCTGCGGGTGGCCGACACCCTGCGCCCGGACGTCATGGTCATGGACCTGCACCTGGGCGGCCGGTCCGGGGTGGAGGCGACCCGGGAGATCGTCGGGCGGCACCCCGGGATCGGGGTGCTCGTGGTCACCATGCTGGACGACGACGACTCCGTCTTCGCGGCGCTGCGCGCCGGCGCCCGCGGCTACCTGCTCAAGGGGGCCGCGCCGGGGGAGGTGGAACGGGCGGTCCGGGCGGTGGCCAACGGCGAGGTGCTGCTCGGCCCGGCGGTCGCCGCCCGGGCGGTGGGCTTCCTGGCCGGCGCCCGGGCGGCCGGCCCGGTGCCGTTTCCCGAGCTGACCGACCGGGAGCGCGAGGTGCTCGACCTCGTCGCCCAGGGACTGAGCAACGTGGTGATCGCGCGGCGGTTGACGCTCAGCCCGAAGACCGTCCGCAACCACCTGTCCAACGTGCTCACGAAGCTCCAGGTCGCCGACCGGGGCCAGGCGATCCAGCGCGCCCGGCAGGCCGGCCTCGGCCAGCTCTGAGTTCCGCCGAAGCCGGCGGCGTACGCGTCGCGCAGGGCCGGTCAGCCGAACTCCATCGCCTCCGTGCTCCGGATCGGGCCGACCGGGTCGCCGTCGAGCAGGTGTCCGGCGACGTCGAGGCAGAGGTGCCAGCCCGCAGCGGCTCCCTATGCTCGGGGTCATGGAACTGCGGATCTTCACCGAACCCCAGCAGGGCGCGACCTACGACGACCTGCTCGCCGTGGCCCGCTGCGCGGAGGACGCCGGCTACGGTGCCTTCTTCCGCTCCGACCACTACCTGAAGATGGGCTCGGTGAGCGGCGACCCCGGCCCGACGGACGCGTGGACCACGCTCGCCGGACTGGCCCGGGACACCCGGCGGATCCGGCTGGGCACGCTGATGACCGCCGCCACCTTCCGGCTGCCCGGCCCGCTGGCCATCACGGTGGCGCAGGTCGACCAGATGAGCGGCGGACGGGTCGAGCTGGGCATCGGCACCGGCTGGTACGCCGAGGAGCACACCGCGTACGGGATCCCCTTCCCGTCGCTCGGGGAGCGCTTCGACCGGCTGGAGGAGCAGCTCGCCGTCATCACCGGGCTCTGGGCGACGCCGCCGGGCAAGACGTTCGACTTCGCCGGGACGTACTACCCGGTCAGCGACTCGCCGGCCCTGCCGAAGCCGGTGCAGGACCCGCGCCCGCCGATCCTGCTCGGCGGCATGGGCCCGAAGCGGACGCCCCGCCTGGCCGCCCGCTACGCCGACGAGTTCAACCTGCCGTTCGCCTCGGTCGAGGACTCGGCCGCCCAGTTCGGGCGGGTCCGGGACGCCTGCGCGGAGGCGGGCCGGGACCCGGCCGAGCTGTGCTGGTCCAACGCGCTGGTGCTCTGCTGCGGCCGGGACGACGCCGAGGTGGCCCGGCGGGCGGCTGCCATCGGCCGGGAGCCCGACGAGCTGCGCGCCAACGGCCTGGCCGGCACCCCCGCCGAGGTCGTCGACAAGATCGGCCGGTACGCGGAGATCGGCAGCGAGCGGCTCTACCTCCAGGTGCTCGACCTGGCCGACCTGGACCACCTGGAGCTGGTCGCGGCCGAGGTGATGCCCCAGCTCTGAGCCGCGCGGCGGTCCGGGTAGCCGTCCGGCGACCGTCAGGCCCGCGCGGCCGGCCGCCCGGCCCGGGGCGCCGGCCCGGGGTGGGGCACCGGGTGCGGCGCGGGCGGGGGCGCGGGCGTCGGTCGGGGCCCGGGCGTCGTGCCCACCGGGTCCGCCCCGGCCGGCGGCGCCCCCGACGGGGCCGGCCCGGTGCCGGTCGGGTCGATCTCCTCCTCGAAGGGGAACACGTCGGCGCGCGGGGCGGGATCGCGGTAGCTGCTCATCGGCGTAGGGTTCCCCGACGACGGCGGTGGTAACCGTCGCCGGGAGGCGGTCACCCGTCCACGGGCGACGCACCCCGACGACCACGGCCACGGGCAGGGGGATCGACGTGGAACTCGACGGCGCCGGGGCGGCCCGGACGGACGGCCCGCCGCGCCCCCGGGGCGACGCCGCCCCGCCCGGCGGCACGACCGGGGCGGTGCCGGGCGCCAACTGGGCGGGCAACGTCCGCTACGCCGCCCGCCGGCGCCACCGGCCGTCGTCCCTCGACGAGCTGCGCCGGCTGGTGGCGGGCAGCGACCACGTCCGGGCCGTCGGCACCGGGCACTCCTTCAACCGGCTGGGGGACACCGCCGGCGACCTGGTCTCGCT
Source organism: Micromonospora sp. NPDC023814 (assembly GCF_040639595.1). NCBI lineage: Bacteria > Bacillati > Actinomycetota > Actinomycetes > Micromonosporales > Micromonosporaceae > Micromonospora > Micromonospora sp. NPDC023814. The sequence goes on along the minus strand of NZ_JBFAAF010000009.1, from coordinate 120,063 downwards.
GGCCGGGATGCCCGCGACCGTCGCGCTGGACCCGGACCGCCGGACCGTCACCGTGCCGGCCGCCATGCGGTACGGAAACCTCGCCGCCCGGCTGCACGAGCGGGGGTACGCCCTGGCCAACCTCGCCTCCCTGCCGCACATCTCGGTGGGTGGGGCGGTGGCCACCGGCACCCACGGCTCGGGCGAGACGGTCGGCAACATGGCCACGTTCGTCGCCGGGCTGGAGTTGGTGACGGCCGACGGCGACCTGCTGACCGTCGACCGGGCGGCGGACGGGGACACGTTCGCCGGGATGGTCGTCTCGCTCGGCGCGCTGGGCGTGGTTACCCGGCTCACCCTCGACGTGGTACCCGCGTACGACCTGCGCCAGTACGTCCGCCTCGGCCTGCCCCCGGAGGCGCTGGACGCGGCGTTCGCCTCGGCGTACAGCGTCAGCGTCTTCACCGACTTCCGGGGGCCGCGGCTGCGGGAGGTGTGGCTGAAGCAGCGCGCGGACGCCGCCCCGCCGACGGTGGACTGGCTGGGCACGACGGCGGCCGACGCGCCGCGACATCCGGTGCCCGGCATGCCGGCGGAGCACTGCACCCCGCAGCTCGGCGTGCCCGGGCCGTGGCACGAGCGGCTGCCGCACTTCCGGCTCGGGTTCACCCCGAGCAGCGGCGACGAACTCCAGTCGGAGTACCACGTGCCGCGCGGCGCGGGGGCGGCCGTGCTGGCCGCGTTGGCGCCGGTCGCGCACCTGATCGCGCCGGTGCTCCAGGTCTGCGAGCTGCGAGCGGTGGCGGCCGACGGGCTCTGGCTCAGCCCGAACCACGGGCGGGACAGCCTCGCCGTGCACTTCACCTGGATCGCCGACCCGGCGGCGGTGTTGCCGGTGGTGACGGCGGTGGAGGAGCGGCTCGCGCCGTTCGCGCCGCGCCCGCACTGGGGCAAGGTCTTCGGGCTCGCCCCGGCGGCGGTCGCCGCGGCCTGGCCCCGGTACGCCGACTTCCTCGACCTGGTGCGCCGGCTCGACCCGGCCGGCACGTTCCGCACCGACCTGCTGGACCGCTACCTCCCCCGGGACTAGCGTCCCCGACGCCGTCGGTACAGGCCCCGGACAACGTTGGTCAGGCATCGACGCCCCCGGTCAGCCCTCAAATGCCTGCGCCAGGAGGATGGCGAGGCGCTCGGCCACGCCGGGGGCGTGCAGGTGGAGCCGAGCCACGTTCACCGCGTCCTCGCCGACCACCGCGAGCAGCGCCTGGCTGCTGACGGCGTAGACGCTCAGGTAACCGCCGGCGTTGCGGACGGTGGACTGGCGGAACGACCCCTGCCCGAGGCTCAGGCCGACCTGCCGCCCCAGCCCGAACGTGCTCGCGGCGAGCGCGGCCAAGTCGTCCGGCCGGCTGCCCTCGGGCATGTTGTGGGTGATGAGGAGTCCGTCCACGCCGCCCAGGACGCACCCGTTCACACCGGGGATCTGGAGCCGGAGTTCCGAGAGTTCGGTGTCGATCGCCCGGTACGGAAGAGAGCGGCTGCCGGCCAACGATTCCGGGAGGGGCTCCGCCGGCGGCAGCGTGCTGGTCTGCCGGACGCGGCGGGGAAGCGCTGTGTCGTGCGTTCCGGAGACGCTCACAACTCCAGGTGCTCCTCGACGCTTCGAAGCTGGTGGCGGGCGAGCGCCAGGTTGGCCCGGCTCTTGCTGAGCATCAGGTAGAGGAAGAGTCCCTTACCGCTGCGGCTGGTGACCGGTCGGATGATGTGGTACTGCGAGCCGAGCGTGATGAGGATGTCCTCGATCTCCTCGTCGAGGTTGAGCATTTCTATTGTGCGCATCTTCGCGCGGACGACGTCGGTGTTGCCGGCGGCGGCGATGGTCAGGTCCAGCTCGGCTGTACCTCCTGCCACGCCCAGCGTCATCCCGCTGGTGTAGTCCACCACCGCGGCACCGATCGCGCCCTCGATCTGCATCGCGCTCTTGAGCGAGACGTCAAGGTTCGCCACGAAACTCCCCCAGAGTCATAGAAAAGGCGTTCCCCGCACCGTGGGTGTCGTGGTGGACACGGGTTGGGCGATGCCTGCACAACAATGGTGAGAGGTTTGCATACTGGCTGGTCGGACCCATCGGGAGGACTCCCCGACCACCTGACCAGACAGCCGGGCCACGGTTGCGGAGCGGAAATGTGCCGGCCCAGTGGATGGAGCCCCAGCCTTCGGTCTGTTAGCGGGCCGGCGCTTCCTCCGGTCAGCCGCCGGGTCGGCCGGCCATCTGCTCGCGCAGGCTGCCGCGCTGCACCGCCCGGCTGATGTCGCTCGGCGAGACGATCCCGACCAGCCGGCCGTCGGTCACCACCAGCGCCCGCCCGTCGGCGCACTCGCTGAGCCGGGGCAGCAGGTCGTTGAGCGGCTCCTCCGGCCGCGCCAGCACCAGCTCGTCGGCGCGGCAGGCCACCTCGGCCAGCGTGGTGGTGGCCCGGCGGTCCGCCGGGATGCCGCGGACCCGGTCGAGGGTGACCAGGCCGACAGGCCGGTCGTCCTCGGTCAGCGGCAGCGCCGTGTGCCGGTACGCGAAGAGGTAGTGGTCGACGAAGTCGGCCACGGTCATCTGTCCCGACGCGGTCTGCGGCTGCGGCGTCATCACGTCGGCCACGTGTATCCCCCGCAGCGCGCTGCCCATCCGGGCCTGCCGCTCCTCCATGCCGGCGGCGCCGATCAGGAACCAGCCGATCAGGGCCAGCCACAGCCCGCCGAAGCCGACCCCGGCCAGGAACTGCCACAGCCCCAGGCCGATCAGCAGCGCGCCGAGCACCCAGCCGGCCCGGGCGGCGACGACCGACGCCTTCGTCCGGTCGCCGGTCGCCTTCCAGACCGCCGCGCGCAGCAGCCGCCCGCCGTCCAGGGGGGCGGCGGGGAGCACGTTGAAGACCGCCAGCAGCACGTTGATGCCGGCCAGCCACGCCAGCGCGCCGAGCGGCAGCCCGTCGACCCCGGCCAGGGAGAGCACCACCGCGATCGCGCCGAAGAAGAACCCGATCAGGAGGCTCACCAGCGGGCCGACGCCGGAGATGCGCAGCTCCGCACCCGGGTTGGGTGCCTCGCCGCGCAGCTCGGCCACCCCGCCGAAGAGCCACAGCGTGATGCTGCCGACCTGCAGCCCGTTGCGCTTGGCGACGATCGCGTGGGAGACCTCGTGGGCGAGCAGGCCGAGGAAGAAGACGACCGCCGCGGCGAGCCCCGCGAGGACGTACGCGATCACGGGCCGGTCCGGGTACGCCCGGGGGAACTGGTTGGCCGACAGCGCCCAGGCGATCAGCACGAAGATGACCAGGACGCTCCAGTTGACCCCGACCGGCACGCCCGCGATCCGGCCGAGCCGGAAACTCGCCCTCATGCCTGGGGACTACCCCCGGAAAGTGCTTCCATGCGTTGAAAGAGCAGGTCGAAGCCCTGGTGATGATTGACGAATGTTCAATTTACATATATCTATCTTATGGACGTCGCAAGTCTCTTGATCACCGCCACGGCCGGTGGCCGGGACACGCAGAGGAGCCCCCGTGAACCCACGTACCTTCCGTCGCGCCACCCTCTCGCTGGGCATCGCGGCCACCACCCTGGCCGCAGCGGTCGCCACCCCTGCGTATGCCCGGCCCGACCATTCCGCACCCGCACCCGCATCCGTGCCGGCGACCGTCGCCGCCAGCCCCGTGTTCACCGTGATGGACGGCGTGGCCCGTCAGGTGGCGGACGCCCTCGCCGATCGGGCCATCATGGGTGGGCTGAGCGCCTCCGCCGCGAACGGCCCCGTTGACCTGCTCGCCGTCAACCTGAGCGGACGACTCGCCGGCGACCTGCGCTCGGCCAACCAGCGGCTGTTGATCGCCAAGGGCCTGCCAGCCGGCACCGGCTCGCTGTTGCGGTTGCGGCTGGCCCACCCGGACATGCGTGCGGCACTGGCACGCGGCGAGGCGCCGCTGGTCGCCGCCACCCCAACCGACGACTCGGCGACGAGCGTGACCGCGTACGACCGCTCCGGCGGCACGGTGGTGCTGGACGCCGTCCGGGTGCCGCAGCGGCCGGTGCTGCTGGTCGACGTGGACACCGAGCGGGCGCTTTCCGCTGGTTTGACCGTGATGCGCGAGGAACTGGGCGCGTGGGGCATCCGCCAGGCGGCTCCGGTGCCGCCTGCGTCCCGTGCCTCGGGCGGTGAGGTGACCGCCGCAGCCGGTTACTGGGCCACCAAGGTTGATGCCGTCCGGCTCGGCGACGACAAGGAGCCGTGGATCAAGGGCGGTGCCGAGATCTACAACATCGTGGCCGGGTTCGGGCTGGACGGCAAGGTCAAGGTCGACCTGGTGCAGATGCCGTACCTGGACCACGACGGCACCACGTACTACCCGAACCAACTGCTGGTGCACTTCTCGTCGTACAAGTACAACCTGGCCGACGTGGTCATGATGGAGGACGACGGGGACACCAACTACTCCGCACTGGTCAAGGCGATCGCCGGCGCGCTGCTGGTGATCGTGGACGGCGGCGCGTACACCCCGCTGGTCAACGCAATTCTGGACGCCATTCCGACGTCCTGGTACACCGATGACCCGGACTTCGTGGATGCCTGGTACACCCTGTCCACCGCCAGCAGCGGCCGGAAGTACGGCGCGGCCGGCAACGGCTGGATGGACGTCACCGGATACTGGGTGCAGGAACTCTGACAGTGAGGATGTAGGAGCGGGTGACCCGGCTTCCCCGGGTCGCCCGCCGCCCGTCCGGGACACGGGCGGAAGGCTCCCGCATCACACCCCTGGATGGCTTGAGTCGCCATGCCGACATCTGGGCATGGATGCGGGTCGCCCGTCGGGATAGTTGCGAGGGTGGCGGGGCTGACCCTTGAGAGCGACGATCCGTACCTCTGGCTGGAAGATCTTGGTGGGGCGGACGCGGCCCGCTGGGTGCGGGACCGCAACGCGGAGACCGTCGCCGCGCTGACCGGCGGCGAGGCGTTCGCCGCCCTGCGGGCCGAACTCCGGCAGGTGCTCGACGCCGAGGACCGCATTCCCTATCCCGGGTGGCGTGGGGACGGCTACTACTACGGCTTCTGGACCGACGCGGCGCACCCGCGCGGGATGTGGCGGCGGACGACGCTTGACGAGTACCGCCGGCCCGAGCCGAAGTGGGACGTGCTGCTCGACGTCGACGCGCTGGCCGCCGAGGAGGGCGAGAACTGGGTCTGGAGCGGGGCGACGGTCCTGCGGCCCGGCTACCGGCGCGGCCTGGTCGGCCTGTCCCGGGGCGGCGCCGACGCCGTCGTGGTGCGCGAGTTCGACCTGGCCCGCCGTGCCTTCGTCGAGGACGGCTTCACGCTGCCCGAGGCCAAGAGCGACGTCTGCTGGATCGACACGGACCACGTCTACGTCGGCACCGACTTCGGGCCCGGTTCGCTGACCGCCTCCGGCCATCCGCGCACGGTCCGACGGTGGCGGCGGGGCACGCCGCTGAGCGAGGCCGATGTCGTCTACGAGGGTTCCGCGGACGACGTCGCCGTGTACGCCTCGCACGACCCGACGCCCGGGTTCGAGCGCGACTTCGTGGGCCGCAGCCTGGACTTCTACCGCACGGAGAACTACCTGCTGACAGCGGCCGGCGAGCGGATCCGGATCCCCGTGCCGGAGGACGCGCAGTGGGACGTACGCCGGGAGTGGCTGCTGATCCGGCTGCGCTCGCCGTGGGCGGTCGGCGGGGTGACCCATCCCGCAGGCACCCTGCTGGCGGCCCGGTTCGACGCGTTCCTCGCCGGGGAACGGGAGATGGCGGTGCTCTTCCGGCCGGACGACCGCAGGGCGCTGAGCTACCACTTCTGGACCCGGAACCATCTGATCCTGGCCATCCTCGCCGACGTGCGGAGCCGGCTGGAGGTGCTGACGCCCGGCGGAACGGGATGGCGGCGGGAGCCGCTGGCGGGGGTGCCGGAGTTCGACCACAGCGGGATCGTGGACACGGACCCGGACCACAGCGACGCCTACCTGCTCGCCTCGGAAGGGTTCCTCCAACCGGCGACGCTGCGGCTCGGCCACGTCGGCGGCCAGGTGGAGACCCTCAAGCAGGAGCCGGCGTCCTTCGACGCGGACGGCCTGGTGGTACGCCAGTTCTTCGCCACCTCGGCCGACGGCACGCGGGTGCCCTACTTCGTGGTGGGGGATCCGCAGGCGCCCGCCGGGCCGACGCTGCTCACCGGGTACGGCGGGTATGAGATCTCCCAGACCCCGTGCTACAGCGGGATCATCGGCCGGGGATGGCTGGCCCGGGGCGGCACCTACGTGGTCGCGAACATCCGGGGCGGCGGGGAATACGGCCCGCAGTGGCACCGCGCCGCGCTGCGGGAGAACCGCCCCCGGGCGTACGAGGACTTCGCGGCGGTGGCGGCCGAGCTGGTGACACGCGGGATCACCACGCCGGCGCAGCTCGGCATCGAGGGCGGCAGCAACGGTGGGCTGCTCATGGGGGTGATGCTGACCCGCTATCCGTCGCTCTTCGGCGCGGTCGTCGCGAGTGTGCCGGTGCTGGACATGCGGCGCTACCACCGGCTGCTGGCCGGCGCCTCGTGGATGGCGGAGTACGGCGACCCGGACGAGCCGGCCGACTGGGCGTACCTGCGCCGGTACTCGCCGTACCACAACGTCCGCAGCGGGTCGGCGTACCCGCCGGTCCTGCTCGTCACCTCGACCCGCGACGACCGGGTGCACCCCGGGCACGCCCGCAAGATGGCCGCCCGGCTGCGCGAGCACGGCCACGACGTGTCCTACTACGAGAACGTCGAAGGCGGGCACGGCGCGGCGTCGAACAGCGAGCAGCGCGCGTTCATCTGGGCGCTGACGTGTGAGTTCCTGTGGCGGAAGCTGGCCGGACGGCCGCGCCAGCCTCTGCCGCGCCAACTTCCGCCGGTCGACGCGCGGGCGGGCGGGTCGGCCGGAGAATCCGGCACCGACAGCCCGCAGGCGCGGGAGCGCGGCGTCCCCGCTGACCAGGCGCTCGAAGGATAGGGAACTACCGAATCGGCCGGAGCCCGCCGACAGCCCGTCCGCGCAGAAGCCGGGCCGACCGGCCCACCTTCGCAGCAGTTGCCGGGCTCGATGCCGTCAGGCGGTCGGGGGTGGCACGGGCAGCTCGTCGACCACCAGCACCTCGGTGCCGGGGCGCACCTCGGCCAGCAGTTTCCGCTGCCCGCTCTTGGTCAGCCGGATGCAGCCGTTGGTGGTCTTCCTGCCCAGCTCGCCGTCGTGGTACCAGCTGTGTATGCCGATGTGCGCCCCGCGCAGGCTGGCCGGCACCGACTCCGGGTCGTCGGGCACCGCGCCGAGGGCGAAGATGTCCACGCCCCCGTACACGTCCTGCGGCGGCGGGGTGCGGCCGAGGATGAAGGTCCGGCCCAGCGGGGTCTCCTGGCCCCGCTGGCCGAGGCTGATCTCCCAGGACTGGACGGCCTGGCCGGCGCGGTACCAGGTCAGCCGGTGCGGCTTGCGCTCGATCACGAGCTGGTCGCGCAGCGGCACGGTGGTGAAGCCGCCGGGCGGCAGCCAGGCGAGGGTGCGGTTGGCCGAGGGGAGCAGCACGGCCGTCCAGCCGGCGCGCCGCTGGGCGATCGGCATGGTCAGCTCGACGCCGTTGATGGTGGGGGCGAGGAAGGCCAGCGGCCGCCCGCCGGGGGCGGTGTAGGCGGCGATCTCGCGGGTCGGGTGCAGGCCCTCGGTCAGCGGCGTGGTGTCCAGGGTGTCCGGGTCGGCCGGGAATCCGGTGGGCGCCGGGCCGTAGTCGACCACCGGCAGGTCGTCGGGCGCGGGCGCGGCGACGGGCACCCGCTCCGGCGTCGCCGCCGCGCTGCTCGGTGCGGCGGCGGTCGGCGTGGGCGGCGCGACGATCGGAGGTGCGGTGGGCGTGCCGTCGGGGGTCAGTGCCCAGCCCGTGGCCCCGACGGCCGCCAGCAGCAGGGGTACGCCCACGGCGACGGCCAGCAGGCCCGCCCGCCGCCGGATCATTTGGTCAAAACGCACAAAACCACTGTAACGGGTGGAGAGCGACGAAACCCCCGCCCTGGCCGGAAAGTCGACCGGGGACGGGGGCCGTCGGTGGGGTGGCGGGTCAGCTGAGGCGGGCGCCGACGTGGATGGCGACCGCGTCGTGGGCGGGTATGTTCGCGGCGAACCAGCCGTTGCCGTCCACAGTGATCACCGGCCCGCTGCACGTGCCGTTGGCGAAGGTGCCGTGGATGACGTCGCAGTAGCGGCCGGCCGGCAGCCCGGCGTGGTAGGACCGGCCGGTGATCGCGTGGTCCTCGTCGTTGACCGTCAGATAGCCCTTGCCGGCCCGGCTGAAGGCGATGTGGTTGTTGCCGTTGTCGTACCAGTTGGCGACGCCGGCGCCCTCGGTGGCGTTGCGGAAGCCGACCATGTTGGCGATCACCGGCCAGCGGTGCTCGCACTCCCAACCGGAGTAGCAGGTGGTGTCCAGGGTCCGGCCCGAGCCGTCCGAGGGCGGGCCCTGGTCACGCTGGCTGAACGTGTAGCTCGACATGACCGTCGGGGAGCCGTACGGCCAGCCGAGCATGAACGCGTTGGCCAGCGCGTAGATGCCCCGGTCGCGATAGGTCAGCACGCCGCCCACGTCGCGCTGGGTGTCGTGGTTGTCCACGAAGACCGCCGCCGAGCCGCTGGGCAGGTGCCCCCAGCCCTCGCCGAAGTTGCGCAGGTAGGCGAGCTTCTCGGAGCGGAAGACCCGGGCCAGGTCCTTGCCGTAGCGGAACTCGTGCACGTCGCCGTTGCCGGTGTACTCACCCGGCTGGATCGGCTCGCCGGCCCCGTGGATGACCTCCTGCACCAGGTACGCCGGGCGGGACAGCTTGCCCTTGATGGCGGCGATGTCGGCGGCCGGCATGTGCTTGCTGGCGTCCATCCGGAAGCCGTCGACGCCGAGCGAGAGCAGGTCGTTGAGGTACCCGGCGATCCGCGTCCGGACGTAGTCCGACTCGGTCTTCAGGTCGGCGAGGTTGACCAACTCGCAGTTCTGCACCTCGTAGCGGTCGTTGTAGTTGGCGATGTCGTCGTTGCCGTTGCGGCCGCAGTGGTGGAAGTCCTGGGTCTGGTAGATCCCGGGGTAGTCGTAGTGGCCGTACGACGAGCCGGCCCAGCCGGTGCCGCCGTTGTCCTGCCCGGACATGTGGTTGACCACCGCGTCCACGATCACCTTCACCCCGGCGGCGTGGCAGGCGTCGACCATGGACTTGAACTGGGCGCGGGTGCCCTTGCGGGACTCGATCCGGTAGCTGACCGGCTGGTAGGCCAGCCACCACTGCGAGCCCCGGACGTGCTCCTGCGGCGGGGAGACCTGGACCCAGCCGTAGCCCTTGGGGCCGAGGGTGCTCTGGCACTCGGCCGCCACCGAGGCCCAGTTCCACTCGAAGAGGTTGGCGAGGACCTTCTTGCTGCCGGCCGGGGCGGCGGCGGCCGGGGGCGCCGTCGCGGCGGCGGGGACGATCAGGCCCGCGATCACGCCGAGGGCGACGATCGCCGACAGACGTCGACGTCTCTGCATCGGAGGACTCCTGACGGGGTGCGGGGGCGGGGCGGCGGCGGGCCGGGGGGAGGGCCCGATGCTGCCGGAAAATTGCAGCCCGGTCTGAAAGTTTCCGAAAGATTACAAGCGTGTTGCGGCGACTGTCAACGCATGGACATGCGTCACTGCGGTGAGGTGAAGGGCAGCCGCGCCGTCCGTGAGGGCGGCACCGCGGCTCGCCACGGCCGAGTCGCCCCCGCCGGCGGAAGACGCGAGGCGGGGGCGAGGGCCGAAGGTCAGCGGGCCGGCGTGAGGCGGTCGGTGCCCAACCGGTCGCGGAGCACCTCGGGCACCAGCACCGAGCCGTCGGGCTGCTGGAACTGCTCCAGGATGGCCGGGAACAGGCGGCTGGTGGCCAGCGCCGACCCGTTGAGGGTGTGCACGAAGCGGGTCTGCTTGCCACCCGGCTCCCGGTAGCGGATGGCCGCCCGGCGGGCCTGGTAGTCGCCACCCCAGGAGACCGACGAGACCTCCTTGTACTTGCCCGTGCTCGGCATCCACACCTCGATGTCGAGGGTCTTCCTCATCGCGGCGCTGGCGTCGCCGGCCGACAGCAGGGTGCGCTGGTAGTGCAGGCCCAGCGCCTCGACCAGGCTCTCCGCGTGGCCGACCATCGCCTCCAGCGCGGCGTCGGCCTGTTCGGGCAGGGTGAACTGGAAGATCTCCACCTTGTTGAACTGGTGGCCCCGCACCGTGCCGCGCTCGTCCGAGTGCGAGCCGGCCGCCTCGCGTCGATAGCAGGGGGTGTAGGCGAACACCTTCAGCGGCAGCTTCGCGGTGTCCAGGATCTCGTCCTGGAACGCCCCGAGGATCGCGGTCTCCGCCGTGGGCAGCAGGAACTGCCCGCGCGGCGCGGACTGCCGGTCCAGGTGGTAGACGTCGTCGTAGAACTTGGGGAACTGGCCGGCGGCGAAGCCGGCGGTGTCCAGCAGCAGGTGCGGCGGGAGCAGGAACTCGTAGCCGGCCTCGATGTTCCGCTCGATCAACCAGTTGACCAGCGCCCACTCCAGCCGGGCGCCCAGGCCCGTGTACATCCAGAAGCCGGAGCCGCCGAGCTTCACGCCGCGCTCGTGGTCGACCAGACCCAGCGCGCGGCTCAGCTCCACGTGGTCGCGGACCTTCTCGATGGCCGGCGGCGCACCGAAGGTCTTGACGACCCGGTTCGCCTCCTTGCCGCCGCCGACCACGTCGTCGGCCGGGAGGTTGGGCAGCTCGCTCATCCGGTCGCGCAGCCGGGTCTGCACCTCGTCGAGCTGACTCTCCAGCTCGGCGAGCTGCTTGCGCTCGGCCTCCGGGGCGGTCACCTGCGGCTCGGTGCCGGCCCGCTTCGCCTGCGCGTACGCGCGCGCCTCGGCCTTGCGGCGCTGCCGCTCGGCGTCGATCCCACTGATCAGGACACGGCGTTCCTGGTCGAGCCGCTGGATCTCGTCCAGGGCACGGGTGACCTCGGCGGGATCCAGTCGCTTCGCCAGCGCGGTCTCCACCGCCTCGCGATCCTTCCGGATCAACTCCATGTCGAGCATGCTGCTCCGTACGCCTCCGTCCGGACGTCAGGTGGACCCACCGATGCTACCGTCGCGGCCCGGTCGCGCCCCGGGCCGGTCCGGACACCGCCCGCCGCCCCCACGACCGCCCCGCGCGGCGCGACCCGCGAGCCCGACCGTGCCCGCCCTCGTGTAAGGAAGGGTCCCTTGCAATCGCCAGGCGATTGCAAGGGACCCTTCCTTACACCTCAGAGCCGGATCGGCATCAGGATGGAGAAGGCGTCGGCGTCGTCGGGGCGGCGGACGGCCAGCGGCGCGATCGGGCCGTCCAGCTCCAGCAGCAACTGCCCCGGGCCGGCGGCGTCGAGGGCCTGGAGCAGGTAGTCGCCGTTGACGCCGACCCGGAACGCGTCCTCCTCCCCGGCCAGCTCGTCCGCACCGAGCAGCCGCACCCCGCCCCGGCCGTCCGGCCCGAGCACGGTCACGGCGAGCGGGGCGCCGTCGTGCCGCCGGCTGACGACGGGGGCGTCGGCGCTGGTCAGGGCCGACCGCAGGGCGGCGGCGTCGACCGTCAGCCGGTGCGCCGGCCCGTCGCCGGGGTCGGCGCGCAGCAGGCGGGCGTAGTCCGGGAAGTCGTACGGCAGGACGGCGGCGTCGACCGTACGGCCGGCGACGGAGACCGAGATCGTGCCGCCGGCCACGGTCAGGTGCGCCTCGGGGGTGCTCCCCGCGCCCGTGTCGAGCAGGGCCCGCGCCTCGTCGACGAAGGCGACGGGGGCGAGCACCCGCGCCGGCGGCCCGTCGACCCGGCCGGCCGCCCGGGCCAGGGCCATCCGGTGCCGGTCGGTCGCCACCAGCCGTACGCCGTCGCCGTCGGCGTCGAACAGCACGCCGGTCAGCACCGGCAGGTCGGGGTCGGTGCCGACCGCGAAGCGGACCGCGTCCACGGCGGCGGCCAGGTCGACACGGGACAGGACGAGGCGGGTGGTCATCGGGCGCTCCTCCGGATCGATCAGCGTACGGATCCGGGAGAGCTCGCGGCGGGCGTCGGCGAGACCGTCCTCCAGGCGGCGCAGGTGCGCGTCCAACAGGCGGTGCACCTCGGCGGGCTCGGACCGCAGCGCGGCGGCGATCTCGGCCACCGGCATGCCGACCCGGCGCAGCCCGGCCACCAGCCGGGCGGGCGCCACCTGGTCGCCGGTGTACCAGCGGTAGCCGGTGACCGGGTCGACCAGGGCGGGGGTCAGCACCCCGGCCGAGTCGTAGAACCGCAGGGCGCTCACGGTCAGCCCGCTGGCCCGGGCCAGCTCGCCGATGCTGCGCAGGTCGCTCTCCACGGCGGTGATCCTGTCGTCTCAACCTGGTCGAGGGTCAAGCCACCGACCGCCCGGGCCGCCGGTCGTGTCCGGCCTCGTCGCCGGTCACGTCGGTCGGTCGGTCGGGGCCCACGGGTCAGCGGGGCTCGTCGAGCACCCGGAACGTCATCCCGGCCCGCACCAGCCGGTCCAGCAGCGCGTCACCCATCGCGGTCACCGGCGTGACCTGGCCCGAGGTCGCCGGCAGGTCGTCGGTGGCCAGGCAGAGCGCGGACTCGGCGAGCATCTTCGCCGTCTCGTCGTACCCGGGGTCGCCGCCGGCCACCTCGGTCCGCACGCGCCGGCCGCCGCCGGCGCCGACGAACCGGACCCGGAACCAGGACCTCGCCCGCTGCTGCGGCGTCGGCCCCTGCCCGGCGGCGAGCCGGCCGAGCAGCCAGCGCCGGGCCGGCGGCAGCTGCACCAGGCCGACCAGGCCGCCCAGCCCGACCGCGCCCGCCAGCACGGTGGGCAGCCGCTTCACGGCGGCGAAGTGCCGGTAGCGGAAGTCCGGGCCGTACTCGGGGCGGGCGGCGGCGGAGCGGCGTACCACCTGCGGGTCGATGGTCGGCAGCGGCACCGTCCACATGCCCAGCTCCCCGTCGCGGGCGATTCGCCCGGGCACCGCGCGCGCCCGCCGCCCCGTCGGGCGCGGCTCGACCTGCCGGCGCTCGCGCGCCGCCCGGGACGTCTCGGCCCGCCGGGAGAAGGCGAGCAGCGCCGAGTGGTACGTGCCGGCGGAGAACCGCCCACCCGCCCGGACGAAGCCGTCGACGGTGATCGGCACGCCGGCCGGCAGGTGCTTGAGCGTGAACCAGACGCCCAGGTCGTGCGGGACCGAGTCGAAGCCGCAGGCGTGCACCAGCCGCGCCCCGGTGCGCACCGCCTCGTCGTGGTGGCGCACGTACATCAGGTCGACGAACTCCGGTTCGCCGGTGATGTCCAGGTAGTCGGTGCCGGCGTGGGCGCAGGCGGCGACGAGCGGCTCCCCGTGGTGGACGTACGGGCCGACGGTGGTGGCCACCACCCGGGCGCTCTCGGCCACCGCCCGCAGCGAGGCGGCATCGGTGACGTCCGCGGTGAGCAGGGGCAGCCCGGCCAGCGCCGGGTCGATCGCGGCCAGCCGGTCCCGGACGGCGGCGAGCCTGCCGGGGTTGCGCCCGGCGAGGGCCCAGCGCAACCCGGGCGGGACATGGCGGGCGAGGTACTCGGCGGTCAGCCCGCCCGTGAAGCCGGTGGCCCCGAACAGGACGACGTCGTACGCCCGCTGCTCACGCATCCGCCGAGTCTGCCACCCACGACGCCGGGCGGTCGACGGCGGAGCGGTCCGCGCGGAGCACCTCGCCGGTCTCGGCGAGCTGCTTGACCTCCCGCAGCGCCTGGCGGATCAGCAGCCCCGGATCGTCGCCGACGAGGTGGGCGGCGATTCCGGTGGGGGCCGCGCCGGCCAGCGGCCGCGCGGCCAGTTCCGTGCCCCGGCAGCCGGGCGCCGGGCGCAGCTCCACCTGCACCGCGCCGCCGAGCCGGCGCAGGGGCTCCGGCCAGCGTCCGCCGGGTAGCACCTCGGCGGGCGCGCGGTCGACGGTCACCACCTGCCAGCGCGTGGGCCGCGGGTCGGCCCCGGCCGCACGGGGCCAGGCCCGTCCCTGCCGGCGTACGGCCAGCGCCCGCAGGGCCGCCGCCCCGGCCGTCGTGGCGAGGGCGAGCCCGGCCCCGGTCATCCCCGCGATGCGTCCCACCGGTCCCTCCGTCCCCGCGCGTCCACCTCGGTGTCCTTCGTCCCACCGGCCCCCGTCGGGCGCGGCCGGTCGCCCGCGTGCCACCAGGGTCGCCACGGCCCGGGTGACGCAGGCTCCCCTCGAAGGGGTGAACCGGGCCCGGCCGGGTAACCGCCCGCCGCATGGCCTGGGGAGTGGACGCGTCGTGAGGGTGGGGCCGGATGCCGGAGCACGTACGGGACACCGGGGTCGTCGCGGTCGCGGGCGGGCCGGCGGGGGCGCCGCTGCTGGCGTCCCGGCTGAGCCCGGCCGCGCCGCCGGAGCCGCTGCTGCTGCGGCCCCGGCTGCTGCGGGCGCTGGACGCGGGGACGGCCGGCCCGGTCACCCTGGTCTGCGCCCCGGCGGGGTGGGGCAAGACGACGCTGCTCGCCTCCTGGTTCCGGGCTGCCCGGGAGGCCGGGAGCCACCCGGGCCGGACGGGGGAGGGGCCGGTGACGGCCGCGGCCGAGGGCGCCCGGGACACGGCGGCGGCCGGCGCGAGCCCCGGCGACTTCGGCGCGGCGGCGGACGCGCCGGCGGGGCCCGCCCGGCCGTTGCCGGCGTGGGTGTCGGTGGAGGCCGGCGACGACGGGGACCGGCTCTGGTCCTACCTGGCGGCGGCGCTGCGCGCGGCCGCCGATCCCGCCGACGACGCGCCGGGCCCACCCGTGCCCGACCGCTCGCCCCGCCCCGACCAGCTGGAGGTGCTGGCCGCGGCCCTCGCCGCCCGGGAACGGCCGGTGCTGCTGGTCCTGGACGACCTGCACCGGATCACCGACCCGGCGGCGCTGACCGGGCTGGACTTCCTGCTGCGGCACGCCGAGCAGCGGCTGCGGCTGGTGGTCGGCGCGCGTGGCGGGCTGCCGCTGGCCGTGCACCGGCTGCGGCTGGCCGGGGAGCTGACCGAGATCGGCCCGGAGGAGCTGGCCTTCACCGGCGACGAGGTCGCCGACCTGCTGACCGCGCACGGGGTGATGCTGCCGGCGGCCGGGGTGCGCCGGCTGCGGGAGCGGACCGGCGGGTGGCCGGCGGCGCTGCGGTTCGCGTCGCTGGCGCTGCGCGGGCAGTCCGACCCGGCCCGCTGGGCCGAGCAGTTCGGTGGCGACCAGCCGGACGTCGCCGGCTACCTGCGCGAGGAGGTGCTGGCCGGGCTGGCCCCGGAGGCCCGGGACGTGCTGCGTCGCTCCGCCGTGGCCGACGCGGTCTGCGCCGGGCTCGTCGACGCGCTCACCGGGCGGGCCGACGGCGAGCAGGCGCTGGCGGGCCTGGCCGGCGACGGCGGGCTGCTCCGGCGCGACGACAGCCGCCCGCCCTGGTACCGCTGCCACCCGCTGCTGGCCGACCTGCTGCGGGCCGAGCTGGGCCGGCTGCCCGCCGACGAGCTGCGCGACCTGCACCTGCGGGCGGCCGGCTGGTACGCCGACAACGGGCGGCCCGCCGACGGGCTGCGGCACGCGCTGGCCGGCGGGGACTGGGACCGGGCCACCGAGCTGTTCGTCACCCGCTGGCCGGAACTGGTCCCGTACGACCGGGACGAGCCCGGGGGACCGGCGCCCGTCCCCCCGCCGCCGGAGGCCGTGCGGCGCGACCCGGAGCTGGCGCTCGCCTGCGCCGCCGAGCGCGCCCGGGCCGGGGACGCGACCGCGGCCACCGGGCACCTGCGCGTCGCCGTGGACGCCGCCCGGTCGCTGCCAGCGCCGCGCCGGGACCGCTTCCGTCGGCTGGTCGCCGCGCTGGAGGTCACCCTGGCCCGGTTGGCCGGCGACCCCGAGGCGGTACGCGCCGCCGCCGCCCGGCTGCTCGCCGGCCGCCCCGCGCCGGACTCGGCGGTTCCGATCTCGCCACCGGCGACCGGCGCCCCCGCGACGGACGCATCACCGGCCGGCGTGCCCGCGAGCGGCGTGCCAACAACGGGCGGGCCCATCGGCGGCACGACCGGCGTGCCCGCGGCGGGCGGGCCGACCGGTATGTCCCCGACCGGCCCGGAGTGGCTGGAAACCGCCGCCTGGCTGCTCGCCCCGGGGCCCGCACTGCCGGTCGAGCCGCGCGGCGACGCCGCCGAGGACGCCGACGTGCGTGCCGTCGCCGGCACCGCGCTCGGGTTGGCCGACATGGCCGACGGCGACCTGGCCGCGGCCGGGCCCGCCTTCGTCCGGGCGCTGGCGGCGGCCCGGGACGCGGGGCGGCCGCGTACCGAGCTGGTGTGCGCCAGCCGGGCGGCGCTCCTGCACGCCGTGTGGGGCGAGCTGCGGACCGCCGAGGCGCTGGCCCGGGACGCCCTGGCCATGCCGCCGTGCCAGGGCTGGTCGTGCCGGGAGGACTGCGCGCACGGGTACCTCGCGCTGGCCCTGGTCGCGCTGCACCGGGACCAACCCGAGGAGGCGGAGGCGCACCTGGCGCTGGCCGGGCCGGCCACGGGCGAGCCGACCGTGGCGGCGACGGCGGCGCTGTGCCGGGCGGGCCTGCTGCGGGACGCCGGCGACCTGCCCGGTGCGCACCGGGCACTGGCCGAGGCCCGGGAACGGCTGGCCGACCGGCCGCGGGCCGCCGAGTTGGCGTCCTGGCTGCTGGCCGCCGAGGCGGACCTGCGCGGGGCCCGGGGTGACCTGGACACGGCCCGGCGCCTGCTCGCCGACCGGGTGCGGGACGGGGCCGATCCGCCGCTCGCGATCGCGCTGGCCCGGGTGGAACTGCGCGCCGGCGACCCCCGCGCCGCCGGGTACGCGCTGCCCGACTGGGAGGCGCCCGGGTCGGCCGACTGGCCGCTGCCCGTACGCCTGGACGCCGCGGTGCTGGACGCGGTGCTGGCGCGGCGGGCGGGCGACGACCGGCGGGCCGGACGGGTGCTGGAGCGGGCCCTCGACCTGGCCGGCCCGGAGGGGTTCCGGCGGGTGTTCACCCGCGCCGAACCCGGGGTCCGGGACCTGCTCGCCGCCCACCTCGACGCGGGCACCGCCCACTGGCCGACTGTCAGCGACCTGGTCCGGGGCGCCGACACGCCGCCCGACCGGGCTTCGGCGGACCAGCGCCCGGCGGCGCTCGACGAGCCGCTGACCGAGCGGGAGCTGACGATCCTGCGCTATCTGCAGAGCATCCTGTCCAACGTGGAGATCGCCGCCGAGTTGTCCCTGTCGGTCAACACGGTCAAGACCCACGTGCGCAACATCTACCGCAAGCTCGATGCCACCCGCCGCCGCGAAGCCGTCCGCCGCGCCCGCGACCTCCACCTGATCTGACCGCGTGGGCGGGTGAGTCAGGGGGTGGCGGCGGCGTCGACGGCGGCCAGGAGGTCCGCGAGGTCGTAGCCGGCGTCGTGGCGGACCCCGTTGACGAACAGGGTCGGGCTGGCCTCGACGCCGCTGCGGATGCCCCCGACGAAGTCCCGCCGGACCCGGTCGCCGTGCGCCTGCCGCTCCACCTCCGCGTTGACCTCGTCGGCGGGCAGGCCGAGCTGCGCGACGCCGAGCGACAGGTGCACCGGGTCGAGCTGGTCCTGGTGCTCGTAGAGCCAGTCGTGCATCGCCCAGAACCGTCCCCGCCGCCCGGCCGCCTCGCTGGCCTCTGCGGCGTGCTCGGCGTACGGGTGCATGTTGGTGATCGGGAAGTGCCGGTACGCCAGCCGCACCGTCTCGGCGCGCTGCCGCAGCACCTCCCGCAGGTTCTGGTACGCGGCCCCGCAGAACCGGCACTGGAAGTCGCCGTACTCGACGATCGTCACCGGCGCGTCCACCGGCCCACGGACGTGGTCGTGTTCGGTCACCGGGGTCCGCAGGCGGGCGGTGACCTGCAGTGGTGTGGTCATCCGGTCATCACCCGCCGATCCGTGCCGAGGCGCTCCGGCGCGAGCAGCCGGCCGTCGTCCGCTCGCCGCGGGCGTGCGGCGCCGGGCCGGGTGGCCGGCGTGCGGGAGCCGGGCGCGGCGCGCCCGGCTCGGGTCGACCCCTTCGGATCAGTCATGTCTCCCAGGCTGTCCCTGGGCGGGGTGAGCGCGGCTCACCCCGCCCGGGTGGTTCGGCCCGCGTGCCCGTCGGGCCACCTCCGCCGGCCCTCGCCGCCGGGGTCGGGGGCCGATCGAGGGGCCCGGCGGCTCAGGCCAGCACGGGGGCGACCGCGATGTGGTTCTGCACCTCGCGGATGCCCGGGGCACACCAGGCGGTGCGTTCCACCTCCGCCCGCTCCGGCATCGAGTGGACCAGTCCGCCGAGCACCACCGTGTCGCCGTGCACCCGGACGGTGATCCGTTCCGCCTCGGTGGCCCGGTTGCGGGCCAGCGCGTCGACGATCCGGGCGGCCAGGGCGTGCCCGTCCGGCCGGGTGTCGGGGCGGACGGTGATGCCGTTGCTGACCCCGCGTACGCCCGTCAGCCGGGCCACCGCCCGTTCGGCGGCGCGGCGCTGGTACTCCCAGTCCACCTCGCCGTGCAGCGTCACCCAGCCCTGCGAGACCGTCACGTCGAGCTGCTCCAGCGGGACGAAGGCGTCCCACTCCAGCGCGTGCCCCGCCGCGGCGGCGATGTCCGGGTCGGCGCGTTCGGCGCCGGTGCCGATGCGTACCGCCAGGTCGTTGGCGACCGCCCGGACGCGGGCGACCCGGTGCGCCGCCCGTTCGGCGGCCCACTTCTTGGCGTAGCTGTCGACCCGACCGGTCAGCGTGACCACGCCCTCGGAGACGGTCACGCCGATCTCGTGCGGTCGCACCCGGGGTTCCCAGGTCAGCTCGTCGAGGACGGCGGACTGGATGTCCTGGTCGGTACGGGTGATCGTCTCGATGGCCATCTGTCACTCCTCACGGGATAGCTGCCTGTGCACACGGACCCGCCGGGACCGATCCTGGCGTGGGCGGGGGTGAGCGGCCCTCACCCGACCCGGGTGGCTGTGCCCTGCCCGGGAGGTACGGCGCGGGCCCCGGCCGACCCTCAGGGGGCGACCGGGGCCCGCGGTGTGCCCGTAGGTCGGGGCGGGTCAGCCGTCGAGGCCGACGGGGGAGTTGGGACGGTCCACGTCGACGAACTCGATGTCGTCCGCCGCCCGGTCGTCCCGGCTGCCGGCGGCTCGCGCGGCGGTGCCGGCGGCCCAGCCGATCGCCGCGCCGACCAGCGCGGCGCCGATCAACAGCGTCCAGGGCAGCGTGGGGCGGCGGCCGGCGAGCGCGTCGAAGGCCAGGGTGGCCCGGCGGCGCGCCTCGTCCGCCGCGGAGCCCACCAGGTCGCCGGCCTCGTCGGTGAGGCCGGAGCCGCCGCGGCGGGCCGACCGGGCGGTGTCGCGGACACTGTCGCCCGCGGAGCTGACCGCCGAGACCAGGTTCTGCCACGCCTGGTCCGCGATCCGCTCGGGCTTGCTGCGGCGATCCAGCAGATTGGTACCGAACATGGTGGGTTACCTCCTCGGGCCGAAGCCGGCGGCCACTTCGGACTTCGACGTCTCACCGGCGCGTCATGGCTCGCTCGTTCCGCCTGTGCCCAACCGGGCACCTCCGCAAACCCTCGCCGGACGCGGGGCGAGCCCGGTCACCGGGCTGGGGCCCTCGCCGTGCGTCAGCGGAGCGTGACCACCGCGATCACGCCGCGCGCGAAGTCGTCGTCATCGTCGTCGTCATCGTCGCCGCCGCCGAAGCCGCAGGCCAGCACGAGGGCCAGCAACGCGCCGACGCCGGCCAGCGCGGCAAGTCTCCTGATCATCGATCGTCCTTCCGTCGTGGTTCCCGCTCTCCGGGCCGATGCTAGGCAGGATGGGCAACCCGCGGGCGGGAGCGGGGCCGGCCACGCCAGGAAGTTCGGGTGCCGGGCGGTGCCGGCGGGAGACGGCTACCCTGGGTCGGCGACGCGTCAGCGGCAGCTGATCGTTGGGTGAACAAGAAGTGAAAAGTCCGGACAAGGGCGACTTGGTGCGCCCTCATCCGCGAATTGCTCATCCCGAGGGGTGGCGACCGAGGCCGTCGGAGGAATACTCTCGGTCGCGGCCCGCGTACTGATGAGGCGCCCGTCGGACGGGCGAGTGGAGGTGCTCGCGTGAGCCTGTCGATCGTGAAGTCGGTTATGCCCGGTGGTGTCATCGAGATCGCCCCCCGGGGCGAGATCGACGTCGACACCGCATACGAGGTGCGCGAGGCGATCGCCGAGGTCCTGGCCAAGGGGCGCCCCAGCCGGATCGAGCTCAACATGAGGCTCGTCACCTTCATCGACTCCGTCGGTATCAGCGCGATGGTCGCCGGCTTCCAGACCGCCGAGGTGAGCGGCGTCAAGCTCGTCGTCACCGAGCCGAGCCGGTTCGTGCACCGGCAGCTCTGGGTGACCGGCCTGCTCGGCCTCTTCGGCGCCCCTGAGCCCTACTACGCCGGCGTGCCCGCCCCCGAGGTCCTCCCCGGCGCCTGACCCGCCGGCAGGGGTCCCGCCGGTGCCCCGTTGGCGTCAGTCGTCGCCGCGGCCCGACAGGTCGATGTCGGACGCCTCGGTGACGCGCGCGGATCGCACGGCCGGCATCCGCGCGCGGAGCGGCGCGCCGTTGCCAGCGCGCCGCCGGTGCGCGACGATCGGGCGACGGCGACGGTGGGGAGACGGCGTGCTCAGGCGGGATTCCTTCAGCTACACCGTCCAGGCGCGCTGCTCGCTCGCCGACGCCGCGGGGTTGCTCGCGGACCCGGCCCGGCAGCAGGACCTGCACCCGCTGATCGTCCGGGTCCGCCGGGTGTCGCCCCGTCGCGGCGCGCGGGCCAGCTACCTCATCACCGACCGGCTGGCCGTCGGGCCGCTGCGCCTGCCGGTCACCTACCGGGCCGACGTCCTGGTCGACGGGCCGGACGAGATCGTCACCGTGGCGCGGCAGTGGCCGGCCACCACGGTGCGCAACCGGACCCGACTGCGGGCCGAGCCGGACGGCGTGGTCCGGATCGACGTCGAGATCACCCTCACCGCGCCGGTCCCGCTCTTCGGCTACGCCTTCCGCCAGGCGCGCGCCGCCCACCTGGGGCTGGCGGCCCGGCTCGGCGTCGCCCTGGGCGGGCACCCGCCGGAGTCACCGCCCGCCTGAGCCGGGCATCGACGACGCCGCCACCTCCCCGGCCGACGGCCGGGGAGGTGGCGGCGGGAAGGCGGTCGCCCCGGTGACCCGCGAGCGGGTCACCGGGGCCGGGGCGTCAGTAGACCGACAGGTGCACGTGGTTGGTGTGGTCGCTGGACGGGTCGCCGTTGGCGCCGCTGTACGACTTCCATCCGCTGCTGGGCAGCCAGATCTGCCTGTACCAGATCACGTAGAGCACGGCGAGCCGGTCGGCGTTCTTGACGAAGTACGCCGCCAGGTTGTTGCCGTACGTCCTGTCGCCGCCGGTGGCGTCGCCCCCGAACCCGCCCTTCTGGGCCGCGAAGTCGCAGGCGCGACCCTTGGGGTGCTCCCCGGAGCCGCCGGGGCGGTAGCAGGAGACGTAGCGGGTGAAGCCGGCCGCCTTGGCCTGGTTGAGCGCGTGCAGGGTGCGCGGGGTGATGCAGCCGTTGGCGGGGGTGGGGTCGTTGACGCTGCACGACTCGGACGGCCAGGACCCGTCGGAGTTGCGCGGCGCCGGCTTCGCCGTCGCGGTGGAGCTGCCGCCCGGCCCGCCGCCGCTTGACTGCGACCGGTTGGCCACCGTCAGCGCCCGTTCCGCCTGGTCCTTGCGCTTGGCCATCAGCGTGACCTGCTTGCGCTGCTCCCGGATCTCGCCGTCCAGGGCGAGCTTGGTGCGGGCGGCCTGGTCGCGGGTCTCCTGGAGCTCGCGGAGCGCCCGGTCCTCGTTGGCGGCCACCGCGTCGAGGGCGGCGGCCCGGTCCATGAAGCCGTCCGGCGAGCCGCTGTTGAGCAGGGCGGACGCCACCCCCAGCCGGCCGGTCCGGTAGGCCACCCCGGCGATCTCGCCGACCTTGCTGCTCCGCTCGGTCAGCTCGCTCTCGGTCGTCTTGAGCTGCGCGGCGAGCTGCTGCTGCCGCTTGACCGACGTGTCCAGCGCCCGCTTGGCGTCCAGGTAGCCCTTGCTGGCGGCTTCGAGCTGGGCCCGCAGGGCGGGCGTGCCGCCCTCCTCGTCCTGGCCGGGGGCCGCGGCGAGCAGGCCGGCCCGGGAGGCGGCCGCTGCGGGGGTGGTGGTGACCGGGGCGACCGCGGCGCCGAGGGCGAGCGTCACGGCGATCAGGGCCGCCAACCGGGCGGCGCGTCGTCGTACAGGTGCCATCACTGGCATACACGTGTCCTTCCGTCAGCCGCCGACCGGGTTAGCTGACGGGTTCGGGACGGAAGATCCCTACCGCTGACGCGGATGCACCCCACGAACATGGTTCCCCGGTTCGCCCCGCCGGGCGATTAGGCGGCGGCCACCGCCGGCACCGGTGGGTGCCGCCTGGCGGAGGCCGGAACCGAGCCTACCGGTGCCGGTGTGACTGGTGCAGCACGGGTGACTGAGGGTGCCTGTCTGCTTACCGTCAAATCCGGCATAAGTCAACAATACTCTCCCAGATTTAAGGCTGTGCTCATTACCACTCAACCGACCCGCAGGCCCCGGGAGACGCCCCCGGCTCGATCTGCAACGTCGCGTGCTCGATCTGGAAGTCCTCGTGCAGGGCCGTCCGGGCCGCGGTGAGCACCGCGCCGACCTCCGCGCCCGGCTTCATGGTCAGGTGCGCCGAGGCCACCTCCATCCCGGAGGTCAGCGTCCAGACGTGCAGGTCGTGTACCTCGGCCACGCCGGGCACGGCGGCCAGCCGGTCGTGCACCCTGGTGACCTCGAGGTGCTCCGGCGCGGCCTGCACCAGGATGCGCAGCGCGGCGCGCCCGAGTCGCCAGGTGCGGGGCAGGATGAACAGCCCGATCGCCACCGCGACCAGCGGGTCCGCCCACCACCAGTCGGTGACGGCGATCAGCAGGGCCGCGCCGATCACGCCGAGTGAGCCCAGCAGGTCGCCCAGCACCTCCAGGTACGCGCCCTGCATGTTGATGCTCTCCTTCGCCCCGGACCGCAGGAGGGCGAAGGCGGCCACGTTGGCGAGCAGGCCGAGCACGGCGACCGCGAGCATCGGGCCGGCGAGCACCTCCGGCGGGTCGCCGAACCGGCGTACGGCCTCGACGACCACGTAGACCGCGACGCCGGAGAGCAGCACGGCGTTGGCCAGGGCGGCCAGCACCTCCAGCCGGTAGAGGCCGAAGGTGCGCTGCGGGTCCGCGCCGGCGCGGCGGGTCGCGGTGATCGCCGCGAGCGCCATGCCGATGCCGAGCACGTCGGTGAACATGTGCCCGGCGTCGCTCAGCAGGGCCAGTGAGCCGGTGCGGAAGGCGGCCAGCGCCTCCACCACCATCAGGGCGCCGAGCAGCGCGAACGCCGCCCAGAGGCGGCCCCGGTGGCGGTGCGCGGCATTCGCGACCGACCCGTGGTGGTGGTCATGACCTGCACCCACGCGCCCACCTTCCGTCACCCGTCCGGACCCGGTTCAATCTATGCTCACATCGCAATATGTGCAAGTGACTGCCCGGCGGCGGCCGGGACGACTCAGCCGGTCGGGTCGACGGTGGTCAGCCGCTGGGTGGCCCGCGACAGCGCGACGTAGAGCGTCCGTACGCCCGAACCCGGGTCGGCCCGGATCTCGCCCGGGGCGACCAGGACCACGCCGTCGTACTCCATGCCCTTGGCCTCCAGGCTGGTCACCACCTGTAGGCGCGGCGCGCCCAGCCCGCCCAGCCACCCGGCCACCTCGTCCCGGCGGGGCACCGGGGTGATCACGCCCACGGTGCCCTCCACCTCGGCCAGCAGCGCCGTGGCCGCCGTCACCACGGCGGCCTCCAGCTCCACCGGCGGCACCACCAGCTCGACCGGGTCGACGCCGGTGGAGCGCACCGCCCTGGGCAGCGGGAGGTCCGGGTGCAGCCGGCGGATCTCGGCCGCCGCCACCGCGAAGATCTCCGCCGAGTTGCGGTAGTTCGTGGTCAGGGTGAAGTGGTGCCGCTTGCGCCGGCCCAGCGCCTGGTCCCGGGCCCGGGTCAGCTCCTCCGGGTCGCCCGTCCACGCGGTCTGCGCCGGGTCGCCCACCACCGTCCACGAGGCCAGCCGGCCGCGCCGGCCGATCATGCGCCACTGCATCGGCGAGACGTCCTGCGACTCGTCGACCACGACGTGCGCGTACTCCCGGTAGTCCTCCGGGCGCTGCCGCGCCGCCTCGCGGGCCGCGCGCTGCCGGTCGGCGAACGTGCTCAGCTCGCGGACCCCGCCGGCCAGCTGGAACGGGTCCCGCTTCGGCCGGGCCGGCTTCATCGGCTTGCCGAGCAGCGCGTCCAGCTCGTCCAGCAGCGCGATGTCGGCGATCGTCAGCCCGACGCGGTCCAGGCTCCGGTACGCGTCGGTCAGCAGCCGGACCTCGGCGCCGGAGAGGATCCCGCCGGCGTACCGGCGCAGCCGGTCGGGGCGGGCCAGCCAGCCCAGCACGTGCCGGGGGTGCAGCCGGGGCCACCACGCCTTGAGGAACTCCCGGAACTCCGGCCGCTCGGCGATCTCGTCCTCGAACGCGCGCTGCTCGGGCAGCCGGCCGATGCCCAGCCGACGGGCCTGCGCCCAGAGCGCGGCGAAGACGCCGTCGAAGCCGGCGCGGCGCACCTCGTTGCGGCGGGCTCCCCGGGACATCGCGCGCTCCCGGATGGCGTCCAGCTCGCGGCGGTCCAGCCGGAGCAGCTCGCCCCGGTAGAGCAGGCGTAGCTCGGCCGGGCCGTCCGGCACCGCGTCCCGGGCCGCCCGTTCCAGCACCCGGCGCATCCGCAGCGAGCCCTTGACCGCCGCCACGGCCGGCGGGTCGGTACGGGTGGCGCTCATGCCCGGGAACAGGGTGCCCAGCGAGTGCAGCGTGGCGGTGTCCTCGCCGAGCGAGGGCAGCACCGAGGCGATGTACTCGACGAAGACCGAGGACGGCCCGACCACCAGGATGCCGCCGCCGGCGTACCGGCTGCGGTCGGAGTAGAGCAGGTACGCGGCCCGGTGCAGGGCGACCGCCGTCTTGCCGGTGCCGGGGCCGCCGGAGACGATCGTCACCCCGGAACCGGGGGAGCGGATGGCCTCGTCCTGCTCCCGCTGGATGGTGGCGACGATGTCCCGCATGCCCCGGCCGGTGGCCTTCGACAGCGTGGCGAGCAGCGCGCCGTCGCCGACCACCGCCATGTCGGCGGGCGCGGCGGCGGGATCGAGCAGGTCGTCCTCGATCCGGGTGACCCGCTCACCGGAGGACTGGATCATGCGCCGCCGCACCACGCCCAGCGGCTCCGCCGGGGTGGCCTGGTAGAAGGCGGCGGCGGCCGGGGCCCGCCAGTCGACCACCAGGGTGGTCGCGTCCTCGTCCCGGATGCCGAGCCGCCCGACGTGCAGCACCTGCCGGTCGCGCAGGTCCAGCCGGCCGAAGACCAGCCCCTCGTGCTCGGCGTCCAGCACGTGCCGGCGCTGCGCGGCGTGGAACACCATCGCGTCCCGCTCGACCAGCGCCCCGAAGTTGCCGACCCGGGCGAGCCGGTAGCCCTCCTTCTCGGCGCGGACCGCCGACCGGCGCAGCTCGGCCAGTCGGGCGTACACCCGGTCGAGGTGCCGCTGCTCCACGGCGGTCTCCTGCGCCAGGGTGGTCTGGTCGGTCAACGGTCGCTCCTCCTGACGTCGGCGGCGGGCGGCGCGAACCGCGCGAACCACGCCAGGCCAACCGCAAGAGGGTACGGCCCGTGCGCAACCAGCCGCGCCTGAGGTGCGGGAAAGGAGCCCGCGTCACTCCGCCCGGCCTGCCCGCGTCACCCCTTCCGGGTGGTGGTGGGCGCGGCGGAGCGGGCGTCGGCGAGCACCTGGCGGAGCACGCCGCCCAGCGCCGCGTTGACCTCGGCGGGGCGTTCCATCATCAGCATGTGCCCGGCGCCCGGACAGACGGTCAGCTCCGTCGCCGGCAGCACGGCGGCGATCGACTCGGCGCACGGCGGCGGGGTGAGCCGGTCCCGGTCGCCGACCAGCGCCGCCGCCGGCAGGTGGGCGAGCCGGGCGAGGGTGTCCAGCCGGTGCTGCGCCCCGATCGAGGCGCGGAACCCGCCGATCGAGCGGAGCGAGGCGCGGGCCACCGCCGAGGTGACCAGCCGGATGTCGTGCGGGTCGCAGCGGTCGCCGAAGAGCATCCAGCGGATGCTGGGGCGCAGGGCCCGCAGCAGCGCCCGGGGTGGCCGCCAGGACCCGCACCGGGCCAGCACGCCGGCCCCGGTGGTCTCGGCGAGCCGGATCAACCGGGCGATCCGGGGCGACAGGCCGTAGGCGGTGTGCGTGTGCCCCTCGGCCGTCGTGGAGACGAAGACCAACCCGGCGGCCCGGGCGGCGAAGTGCTCGGGGTGCCGGTGCGCGTACTCCATGATCGTCATGCCGCCCATCGAGTGGCCGGCGAGCACCACCCGGCCGTCCGGGGCCACCTCGTCAAGCACCGCGGCCAGGTCGTCGCCGAGTTGGGCGAGGGTGGCGGTGGGCAGCGCCATGCAGCTCGACCGGCCGTGCCCGCGGGCGTCGTAGGTCACCACCCGTACCGCGCCGTCGAAGCGTTCCCGCAGGTCGGCGAGCTGCCGGTGCCAGGCCCGCCCGTCCAGCGTCCAGCCGTGCAGCAGCACCACGGTGACCTCGGCGTCGGCCGGCCCTGTCGCCTCGACGTGCAGACACACGTCGTCGGGAAGACGTACCTCGACGTGCTCTGGCATCGCCACCTCCCCAAGGCCGCGCTGGTCCGCAACACCGGGGATACCCGGTGGTAACACCGGCTACCCGTCATGACACCACAGCAACCGTGCCGGTGAGAAGATTCGCAACCCGTCCGGGCGCCGGCCGGGCCGGCCATGCTGGGGGCATGGGGTCGCCGCAGGCAACGCCGCCCGGGCCCGCACCGGCCGGGCGGGCGGCCGGCGGCACGCCCCGGGCCGCCCTGGCGGAACTGCTCGCCGGCAACCGCCGGTTCGTCAGCGGCCAGCCGATCCACGGCCACGACGTCACCGCCGCCGCCGCGGCGGCCTCCGGGGACCAGCAGCCGTACGCGGTGCTCCTCGGCTGCATCGACTCGCGGGTGCCGCTGGAGGCGATCTTCGACCAGACGTTCGGCTCGATCTGCGTGATCCGCACCGGCGGGCACGTGCTCGACCGGGCCGTGCTCGGCTCCATCGAGTACGTGGTCGGGGAGTTGGGCGTACCGCTGGTGGTGGTGCTCGGGCACGAGCGGTGCGGCGCGGTCGCCTCCGCCGTGGACGTGCTGCGCGGCGGGCGGTCACCGGGCGGCGCGCTGGCGCACCTCGTCGAACAGATCGCCCCGGCGGTGACCGAGGTGGGCGTCGACGATCCTCGGGCGCATCCGCTGGCGGTCCGCCGGCACGTGCTGCGGACGGTGGCCGCGCTGCGCGCCGACGACCTGCTCGCCGGCCCCGTCGCCGCCGGCCGGCTGGCCGTGGTCGGCGCCCTCTACGACCTGGCCACCGGCGAGGTCGCCCTGCTCGAGGTGTAGCGGAAGGATCCCTTCGCTACATCAGTCCACAGACGCGGAACCGCCCGCCGGGATGATCCCGACGGGCGGTCCAGGTGTCGCGTGGGGGAGGGCTCAGCCCTCGAAGACGCCGGCCTCGACGAGGCGCTTCTCGGTGGCGTCCCAGCCGTCACCCGGGTGGGTGGCGTTGAGGTTGTTGAGCTCGGCCCGGATCTTCGCGGCGTGGCCGGCGGCAGCCAGCGTCCGGATCTCCTCGACGAAGGCCTCGGAGTCGGTGCGCAGGTGCGCGGTCTTGCCGTTGGTCAGGTTCCGCACGTAGGCGTGCTTGCCGCCGTTGAGCGGGATGACGTACTTGAACTCGCCCAGCACGCTGAGGGCGCCACCCTGGCCAGCCTGGCCGGCCCGGACTGACGCGCGCGCGGTCTTAGAGGTGTTGCTCGCCACGGAGGTACTCCTTGCAAGACGTACGGGAGGACGGAACGTCCGGGGGCTGTGCGGACGGCACCTGGTGAGTGGGCCCGCGGAAGTTGTGCGCGGCACAGGCCGCCGATGGAACTGTACACGACCACGGTCCCTGGCTGGTTATCGCGTCTGGAGGGGTCAACGGCGGTCACCCGTCCGACTATTCCGACCGGCGAATTTTCCGATTCCCTGGCGCACCATCCGTCACACCAGTCATCATGTGTTCCAGAAGCCACTCGGGTGATCGAGGTCGTAGGGGAAGACGCACCTCGCTCTCCGGGAGGTCTCCGTGCCAACGCGTGGCGTCGTATACGTCCACTCGACCCCACTCGCCGTGTGCTCACACGTCGAGTGGGCGATCGCGCGCGTCCTCGCTGCGCCGGTCAACCTGCAGTGGACGGCTCAGCCCGTCGACCCCGGCGCTCGCCGGGCCGAATGCGGGTGGACCGGTCGTCCGGGGACGGGCGCCGAGCTGGCTGCTGCCCTCCGGCAGTGGCCCATGATCCGTTTCGAGGTCACCGAGGAGCCGAGCGCCGGCGCCGACGGCGAGCGCTTCATGTACGTCCCGGGGCGCGGCCTGTTCCGCGCGACCGTGGGCGCGGCCGGCGACATCCAGCTCGGCGAGGACCGGCTGCGCAGCCTGATGGCGGGCGCGCGGGCGCCGGAGGCCCTCGCGCACGCGCTCGACAAGGCGCTCGGCACCGCCTGGGACGCCGAGCTGGAGCCCTACCGCTACGCCGGCGACGGCGCCCCGGTGACCCTGCTCACCCGCGTCGGCTGACGTCCCACGTCCGGCCGCACCCCGGCCCGGCGGTGGCGCGCAGGTCAGGTTGCCCCGATAAGGGGTGAACTGGTGGGATGGGCCGCGTGTCGACTACCCCGCGACGTGCCGGCGTCGCGCTCGCCGCCCTGACCGCCCTGCTCCTCTCCGGATGCTCGGAGCCAACGGACCGCCGCCCCGAGCCCGCGTCGACGAGCGCCGCGGCCACCCCGACACCCGGCGCGAGCCTGCCCGCCGCCGACCCGGCCGCCCGCGCCGCCGCCCTGGTCGGCACGCTCGCCGACGAGGACCTGGTCGGCCAGGTGCTGATGCCCTACGCCTACGGCGACTCGGCGACCCGGGTCTCGCCCGGATCGAAGGCCGGCAACCAGGCGCTCGCCGGGGTGGACACCCCGGCCGAGATGATCGCCAGGTACCGGCTCGGCGGGCTGATCCTGGTCGGCTTCAGCGCCGACGACCCGACCAAGGGCAACCAGGAGACCACCAACGTCGACAACCCGGAGCAGGTCCGCGAACTCACCACCGGCCTGCGCGAGGCCGCCGGTCGGCTGCCAGCCGGTCAGGCGCCGTTCCTGATCGGCACCGACCAGGAGTATGGCGTGGTCACCCGGATCACCGACGGGGTGACCCTGCTGCCCAGCGCCCTCGCCGCGGGCGCGGCCGGGAAGCCGGAGCTGACCGAGGCCGCCTGGCGGGCGGCCGGCACCGAACTCGCCGCGATGGGCGTCAACCTCGACTTCGCCCCGGTCGCCGACGTGCTCGCCACCCGCAGCACCGTGATCGGCTCCCGGTCGTACGGGGCGGACCCGAAGGTGACCGCGGGGCAGGTGGCCGGCGCGGTCCGCGGGTTGCAGGCCGCGGGCGTCGCCGCGACCGTCAAGCACTTCCCGGGCCACGGGCACAGCGCCGCCGACTCGCACGAGGACCTGCCGGTGCTCGGCCAGTCCCGCAAGGCGCTGGAGACCGGTGCCTGGCCGCCCTTCTCCGCCGGCATCGACGCCGGCGCGATGGCCGTCATGTCCGCCCACCTCGACGCCCGGTCGGTGGACCCGGGCACCGCGGCGACCTTCTCGCGCAAGCTGCTCACCGACGTGCTGCGCGGCCAGCTCGGCTTTCAGGGCGTGGTGATCACCGACGGGATGAACATGCCGCCGGCGAAGCGCTGGTCACCGGGGGAGGCCGCGGTGCGCGCGCTGCAGGCGGGCAACGACCTGATCCTGATGACGCCGCACGTCGGCCAGGCGTACGACGGGCTGCTCGCCGCGCTCCGCGACGGCTCGCTGCCCCGGGCCCGCCTCGTGGAGGCCGCGACCCGGGTGCTGACCATGAAGTTCAAGCTCGCCGACCGGCCCACGCCCGAGCTGTCCACGCTGGGCGGCCCGGCGCACCGGAAGGCGGCGGAGGACCTGGCGGCGGCGGCCGTGACGGTGTTCCGCGGCGCCTGCGGCGGCGGGGTGCGGGGCCCGGTGACCGTCACCTCCTCCGGCGGGCGCGACCACACCCGGGCGGCGCTGACCGAGGCGCTCACCTCGGCCGGGGTGAAGGTGGTGCCCAGCGGCGGCACGGTGGTGCACCTGGTCGGGTACGGCGACGGCGCCGGCGACCTGCGCGCCGACGCCGCCGTCACGGTCGCCATGGACACCCCGTACGTGCTGGCGAAGGCGAAGTCACCGACCCTGCTGGCGACGTACTCGTCCAGCCGGGCGTCGATGACCGCCCTCGCCGGGGTGCTGGCCGGCAAGGCGCGGCCGGAGGGCCGGTCCCCGGTGCCGGTGCCCGGCCTGCCCGCCACCACCTGCGCCGGCTGAGCGCCTCAGTCGCGGTTGATCCGGGCCGACTGCTTCACCAGCTGGTACGCCGGCAGCAGGTCCTCCGGGTCCGGGGCGTCCAGGCTCAGCACGATCGGACCGTAGAGGGAGGACAACGCGATGGCCCGGTCCGTGTCGCCGTCCGCCGTGTAGCTCGCCTCCACGGCGTCGAGCGTGCCGGCCCGCAGCCGCCGGTACTGCGTGTCCGAAGCCTTCGGCGAGTACGCCTCGACGAAGTGCTTCAGGTGCGCCTCGGCGCCGCCGGCGACCCCGTCGACCCGCCAGACCCGGAGGAACCCGAGTTCGCCGGTCGGCCGGGCGTCGAGTTCGCACAGCATCCTGGCATTGCCGACGGTCGGCTCGCCGAACTCCGCCGAGCCCTTCACCGCCTCGACCTTCCACCTGGCCGGCAGCGAGAAGGTGATCGGCAGCTCGCAGGGCGTTCCCTTCGTGCCGACGGTGGTGCTGGCGGCCGCGGCGGCCACCTCGTCGTGCCAGGGCGGGCCGGGGGTCACCGGCGAGGCGGTGGTGCTCGGCGCGGCCGACGGCGAACCGCCGGCCGCCGGCGTCTCCTTCGCGTCGGCGCAGCCGCCGGTCAGCGCGATGGTCAGCGCCGCGAGCACGGCGGCGCGGGTACGTCGTTCCATGTGTCCATTCCCCGTCGACGATGAGAGCCGGCCCATCAAAGCGGGGCGGACGGACGGCGTCAAGCCGGTTGGCCTAGTGGGCCGCGCGCAGCGCGGCGACCAGCCACTCCACGGCCGGGACCGCGGGCGGGAACGGTTCCCGCCGGTTGAGCACGCCGATCAACTGCCAGTACCGCTCCACCCGCCGGTCGGTGAAGGCGGCGATCCCGTCGGCCATCGCCCGGCGCTGGTCCGGGGTGAGCGTCGGGTCCACCATCTCGTCGAGCACCGCCCGAGCCTCGGGCGACGCCGGGTCGATCCCGGCGGCCAGGGCCGCACGCGCCGGCTCGACCGACGGCATCGGCTCCGGTGGCGGCGCCGTCGCGTCGGCCGACCCGGCCACCGCCATCTCGCGTACCCGACGGCGGAAGTCCGGGTCGGCCACCAGCTCGGCCAGCTCCAGCCAGGCGTCCACCTCCTCGTCGGTGGGCTCGTCCGGCAGGTCCGCCGGCAGCGCCCGCATGGCCTGGGCCAGGCCGGCACCCAGGTCGACGTCGACGCCGTCGAAGACCTCGGCCACGAAGTCGTCGATGATCCGCTGCCGCTCCCGGGCGGAGAGGCGGGCCAGGTCGTTCATGATTCTCAACTCCTCGGTCGTACTGCCACGTCGGGTGACCGACCGCAGCACCGCCCGGCGCAGCCGCAGCGTCCGGATCTCCGCGTCCAGTGCCCGGACGTGCGCCTGCGCCACGTCCCGGACGGTGGACTGCCGGTCCACGATCCGGCGTACGTCGTCCAGGCCGATGCCCAGCTCGCGCAGGGAGCGCAGCAGCTCCAGCCGGGCCACGGCGGCTGCGTCGTAGAGCCGGTAGCCGCCCGGCGATCGGCCGGTCGGGGGCAACAGGTCCAGGTCGGACCAGAAGCGGATGGTCCGGACCGAGAGGCCGGTCCGGCGGGCGAGCTGCCCGATGGTGAACAGGTCGGTGCGGTCGTCCACGTCGAAGAGCCTCCTGTCTCCAGCCGCTGGAGAGTCAACCCGGAAACGGGCTCGCGGCCACCCGCCGCACCTGGCACCCTCTGCGCAGATGGGAACGGCACAGGGTTTCGCGTACGCCGAGCGCTCCGACGGCACCGTGGTGATCACCCACCACGGGCGGGTGGCGGGCACGTTGCGCGGCGGCCGGGCGGCGGAGTTCCTCGCCGAGGTCGACGACGACCCGCAGCTCGTGATGGCCCGGTGGACCGGCAACTACCGCCGGGGCAACGAGCGGACCGCCCGCCGGCACCCCCGCAACCGGGGCTGAACAAACGCGAGGGGCCCGCGCTCGGGTGAGCGCGGGCCCCTCGACGGTACGTGCGACTACAGCGGGATGTTGCCGTGCGCGCCCCGGGCCGCCGGGGCGGCGGCGAGGGCCTCGGCGATGCGGCGACGGGTCTCGGCGGGGGTGATGACGTCGTCGACCACGCCGATCTCCAGGGCGCGGTTGACGCCGCCCGCGACCCGGGTCTGTTCCTCGATCAGCCGCGCGCGCAGCGTCTCGCGTTCCTCGGCGGGGGCGGCGGCCAGCTTCTTGCGGTGCAGGATGTTGACCGCGGCGCTGGCGCCCATGACGGCGACCTCGGCGTGGGGCCAGGCGAACACGGCGGTCGCCCCCAGGGAGCGGGAGTTCATCGCGATGTACGCCCCGCCGTAGGCCTTGCGGGTCACCAGGGTCACCCGGGGCACGACGGCCTCGGCGAAGGCGTGCAGCAGCTTCGCGCCGCGGCGCACCACGCCGTCCCACTCCTGGCCGAGGCCGGGCAGGTAGCCGGGCACGTCGACCAGCACGATCAGCGGCACGCCGAGGGAGTCGCACATCCGCACGAACCGGGCCGCCTTCTCGGCGCTGGAGGCGTCGAGGCAGCCGCCCAGGCGCAGCGGGTTGTTGGCGATCACCCCGACGGTACGGCCGGCGAACCGGCCCAGGGTGGTGACCACGTTCGGCGCCCACTTGGCGTGCAGCTCCACCCCGGGAGCGTCCAGCAGCGCCTTGACCACCGGCTTGACGTCGTAGGCCCGGTTCGTCTCCGCCGGCATCTTCGCCGCCAGGTCGTGCCCCTGGTCACCCTCCACCGCCACGTCGTCGGGCGACAGCCGACCCTGGCGTCCCAGCAGCGCGGCGAGCTTGCGCGACTCGGCCAGCGCCGACTCGTCGTCCTTGCACGTCACGTGGACCACCCCGGAGCGGCGGCCGTGCGGCTCCGGCCCGCCCAGCCGCTCCATGTCGACCTGCTCACCGGTGACGCTGCGTACCACCTCCGGACCGGTCACGAAGATCCGTCCGGCCCCGCTCATGACCACGATGTCGGTCAACGCCGGCCCGTACGCCGCGCCGCCGGCCGCGGGACCCAGCACCACCGAGATCTGCGGCACCCGCCCCGACGCGCGCACCATCGCGGCGAACACCTGACCCACCGCGTCCAGCGCCACCACGCCCTCGGCCAGCCGGGCCCCACCGGAGTGCCACAACCCCAGCACCGGCACCCGCTCCCGCACCGCGGTGTCGATGGCGTCCACGACGTGCCGGCACCCCTCGGTGCCCATCGCCCCGCCCATCCGCGTGGCGTCGGTCGCGTACGCGACCACCGGCGTGCCGTCGATCTCGCCCCGCGCCCACAGGACGCCGGAGGTGTCCCGGGGCGCCATCAACCGCAACGAACCGGCATCGAACAGCGCCCGCAGCCGCAACTCCGGATCTCGGTGGTCCACGACGGGTGAAGTGTCCGCACCAACGGCGGTGGTGGTCACGTGAGCCTCCAAGGCTGTGGTCTCAGGCCCGCGTGAAGACGAGAGCCACGTTGTGCCCGCCGAAGCCGAACGAGTTGTTCAGCGCGGCGGGGATGTCCAGGTGGCGCGCCTTGTTCGCGGCCACCTCCAGGGTGAGGCCGTCGTCCGGGTCGTCGAGGTTGATCGTCGGGGGCACGACACTGTCGCGGATCGCCAGGATGGTGGCGATCGACTCCAGCGCGCCCGCCGCACCCAGCAGGTGACCGGACATCGACTTGGTGGAGGACAGCACCGGGTGGTCGCCGAGCGCCTCGTGCAGCGCCTTGATCTCCGCCACGTCACCGACCGGGGTCGACGTGGCGTGCGCGTTGACGTGCGTGATGTCGGACCTGGCGACGTCCGCGTCGGCGATCGCCTTCGCGATGGCCCGGATCGCGCCCTCCCCCTCCGGGTGCGGCTGCACGATGTCGTAGCCGTCGGAGGTGATGCCGGCCCCGGCCAGGCGCGCGTACACCCGGGCACCCCGGGCGGCGGCGTGGTCCGCGCGCTCCAGCACCAGGATGCCCGCGCCCTCGCCGAGCACGAAGCCGTCGCGGCCCTTGTCCCACGGCCGGGAGGCCCGCTCCGGCTCGTCGTTGCGCGTCGACATGGCCCGCATCGAGCTGAAGCCGGCGATCGGCAGCTGGTGGATGACCGCCTCGGTGCCGCCGGCCACCACCACGTCGGCGCGGCCGGCGCGGATCATGTCCAGGCCGAGCGCGATCGCCTCCGCACCGGTCGCGCAGGCGCTGGCCACCGAGTGCACCCCCGCCTTCGCGCCCAGCTCCAGCCCCACCCAGGCGGCGGGGCCGTTCGGCATCAGCATCGGGATGGTGTGCGGGGAGACCCGCCGCGGGCCGGAGGCCTCCAGGACGTCGTCCTGGGCGAGCAGGGTCAGCGCGCCGCCGATGCCCGAGCCGACGCTGACGCCCAGCCGCTCCCGGTCCAGCCCGGAATCGGCCAGGCCGGCGTCCGCCCAGGCCTGCTGCGCCGCGATGATCGCGATCGCCTCGGAACGGTCCAGCCGGCGCAGCTTGACCCGGTCGAGCAGGCCGGCCGGATCCACCGCGAGCTGGGCGGCGATCCGGACCGGCAGCTGCTCGGCCCACTCCTGGGTGAGGGCACTCACCCCGGAGCGGCCGGCGAGCATGGCGTCCCAGGTCGACGCGACGTCCCCGCCCAGCGGGGTGGTCGCGCCGAGCCCGGTGACGACGACGTCGGTGTGCGCCATGATCAGGACTGCGCCTCGATGTAGCTGACGGCGTCCCCGACGGTCTTCAGGTTCTGCACCTCGTTGTCCGGGATCTTGACGCCGAACTTCTCCTCGGCCGCCACCACGACCTCCACCATGGAGAGCGAGTCGACGTCCAGGTCGTCGGTGAAGGACTTCCCCTCGGCCACGTCGTCCGGGTTCACCCCGGCAACCTCTTCGAGGATCTCGGCGAGGCCGGCGGTGATCTCGTCACGGGTCATTGCGGTTTGGTTCCTCTCATCGGTTTCACTCGACGGCCGACGACGCCGGCCGTCACTCCCCGGCGCTGGCGCGCCGGAGGGGCTTCAGGGGCAGCGGACGACCTGACCGGCGTAGGTCAGGCCGCCGCCGAAGCCGAAGAGCAGCACCGGGGCGCCCGAGGGCACCTCCCGCCGCTCGACCAGCTTGGACAGGGCCAGCGGCACGCTCGCCGCCGAGGTGTTGCCGGACTCGACGATGTCCTTGGCGATGATCGCGTTCGGGATGCCGAGCCGCTTCACGATGCCGTCGATGATCCGGGCGTTGGCCTGGTGCGGCACGAAGGCGGCCAGCTCCGACGGGTCCACCCCGGCGCGCTCGCACGCCTGCCGGGCCAGCGGCGCCAGCTCGGTGGTGGCCCAGCGGAAGACCGACTGCCCCTCCTGCTGGATGTACGGGCGCCAGCCCTCGATGCGTACCGCGTCGCTCTTCTCCGGGGCCGAGCCCCAGACCACCGGGCCGATGCCGGCGGGCTCGTCCTCGGCGGTGGCCGTCACCACGGCGGCGCCCGCGCCGTCGGCGAAGATGATGCACGTGGAGCGGTCCGTCCAGTCGACGATGTCGGAGAGCTTCTCCGCGCCGATCACCAGGGCGTTGCGCGAGGCGCCGGCCCGGATGGCGTGGTCCACCGTGCCCAGCGCGTAGGCGAAACCGGAGCAGGCCGTGTTGATGTCGTACGCCCCGGGCGCGGTGATGCCGAGCTTGGCGGCGACCCGGCAGGCGACGTTCGGGCTGCGGTCGACGGCGCTGCAGGTGGCGACGACGACCAGGTCGATGTCGGCGGCGGTGAGGCCGGCGTTGGCCAGCGCCTTGCCGGCGGCGGCGGCGGCCATGTCGGTGACCGACTCGCCGTCGGCGATCCGTCGGGTGACGATGCCGACCCGGTCGCGGATCCACTCGTCGCTGGTCTCCACCAGCTGCGCGATCTCGTCGTTGGTGACCACCCGGGAGGGCTGGTAGTGCCCCATGGCGAGGATCCGGCTGCCGGTCATGCGTGACCTCCGATGCGAACGAGCGGCTGGCCCGGCGCGACCGGGTCGTCGTGGTGGGCGAGCCACTCGGTGAGCACCCCGCCGGCGTGGGCGGCCACCTCGACCGGGCCCTGCCGGGTGGCGATGTGGCCGACGACCTGCCCGGCGTCGAGCGTCTCGCCCTCGGCGAGGCTCTCCGCCGGCTCGAAGGTGCCGGCCGACGGGGCCACCACCACGCGGAACTGCATGGTCGGCTCGTGGCTCGGCGCCATCCCGTGCCGGGCGATCAGGTCCCGTGCGGCGGGCAGGTCGTCCGGGGTGTTCAGGGTGACGATCTCCGGGAGGCCGCTCTCCTTGAGCTCCCGCTTGACCAGGCCCGCGAGGGTGCCCGCCGGGGGCAGCTCGATCACGCCGGTCACCCCGAGGTCGGCCAGCGTGCGCATGCAGAGGTCCCAGCGCACCGGCGCGGTGACCTGCCGGACCAGGCGCTGCACCATGTCGCGCCCGTGGTCGACCGCGGCGCCGTCGATGTTGGACAGCAGGATCCGGGTCGGGTCGGCGGGGGTGATCCCGGCGGCGACGGCGGCGAGCGCCGCCTCGGCGGGGGCCATGTACGGGGTGTGGAAGGCGCCGGCCACCTTGAGGCGGATCACCCGGGCCTTGGTCGGCGGCTCGGCGGCGAGCTTCTCCAGGCCCGCGACCGCGCCGGCGGCGACGAACTGGCCGGCGCCGTTGCGGTTGGCCGGGTGCAGCCCGTGCGCGGCGATCGTGGCGAGCACCTCGTCGGGGTCACCGCCCAGCACGGCGGCCATCCCGGTCGGCTCCAGCGCGCAGGCGTCGGCCATCTCGCGGCCGCGTACGCCGGCGAGGGTGATCGCCGCCTCCGCGGGCAGCACCCCGGCGAGCGCCGCCGCGCCCAGCTCGCCCACGCTGTGGCCGGCGGTGACGGTGACGTCGTACATCGGCAGGTGTTCGGCGGCGAGCAGCGCCGCCGCGACCAGCAGCGGCTGGGTGCGGGCGGTGTCCTTGATCTCGTCGGCGTCGGCCGCGGTGCCGAGGTGCACCAGGTCGACCCCGGCCATCGCCGACCACCACCGCAGACGGGCCTCGGCGCCGGGCAGGTCGAGCCAGGGGGTCAGGAAGCCGGGTTTCTGGGAACCCTGGCCGGGAGAGAGTACGGCGAGCACGTCTATGACTCTCCCGGATACGCGCGGGTAGCGCTGTGCCGCCCTCGACCAAACCGCACTAGAACCTTTGGAGGGTTCCTACAAAGATCGGCGGTGATCGTCACCCGACTGTGATGTTTTCCTGGCGGCTGGGGTCATTGTCTGGGTTGGGACCACCGGGACCACCGGGTCGAGCCGGCCGACGGTGAGCGCCACCTGGAGGGCGAACGCGTCCCGCGCGGTGAGCGGCGAGAAGCCGGTCACGTCGGCGATCCGCCGCAGCCGGTAGCGCACCGTGTTCGGGTGCACGAAGAGGGCGCGGGCGGCGCTCTCCAGCGTGCCGCCAGCCGCGAAGAACGCGTCGAGGGTCTCCAGCAACTCGCCACCCGCCCGCACGAGCGCGGCGTAGACGTCGTGCCGCAGCCGCCGGCGCGCCTCCGCGTCACCGGCCAGCGCGCGCTCCGGCAGCAGGTCGCCCGCCGGCACCGGCCGGGGCGCGGTCGGCCAGGCGGGGGCGGCCCGGAAGCCGGCCAGCGCGGCGCGGGCCGACTCGGTCGCCTCGTCCAGGCTCGGCACGGCCGGGCCGACCACCACCGGCCCGTCGCCGAACGCGCCGAGCAGCTTGACGGTGGCGGCGACGGGATCGGCGGCGCCCCCGAGCACGATGACCAGCCGGTCGCCGTGCACCCCGCCGATCACCTCCGCGCCGATGCGCCGGGCCTGCCGGTGCACGGTGTGCAGCACGGCGGACACCTCGCCGCCGGGGGAGCGGCCGACCGCCACCGCCACCGGCGGGGCGTCCGCCCAGCCGAGCGCCGCCGCGCGGCTGGCCAGCACGTCCGGCGAGTCGCCCCGCAGCAGCGCGTCCACCAGCAACGCCTGCAACCGGGCGTCCCAGGAGCCGCGGGACTCGGCGGCCCGGGCGTACGCGCGGGCGGCGGCGAAGGCGATCTCCCGGGAGAACCGCAGCACCGCCTCGCGCAACTGCTGCTCCTCGCCCGGCGCGGCCAGGTGCGAGACCTGCTCCTCGACGACGTCGATCATCACCTTGATCAGCGCCACCGTCTGCTGGAGGCTGATCGAGCGGGCCAGCGCCTGCGGCGCGGTGGCGAAGACCTCGTCGGAGACCTCCTGGGTGCTGTCCGCCGTGCCACCGCCGTCGCGCAGCCACTGCACCAGCGACCGGGCGCCGG
Organism: Micromonospora sp. NPDC023814; assembly: GCF_040639595.1. Lineage (NCBI taxonomy): Bacteria > Bacillati > Actinomycetota > Actinomycetes > Micromonosporales > Micromonosporaceae > Micromonospora > Micromonospora sp. NPDC023814. The sequence goes on along the minus strand of NZ_JBFAAF010000009.1, from coordinate 81,088 downwards.
CCTGGGCCACCAGCATCACCCAGGAACGGTGGTCGGCGGGCAGGTCACGGAACCAGGGCAGGGCCTCGTCCATCCGGGCCACGCTGGCGGTGGCCAGCGCCCCCGCCGCCCGCTCGATCCGGCGCAGCGTGGCCGACAGCTCCGTACCGCCCGGCTCGCTCACCGCTCCAGCCTGACACGTCCCGACCTGGACCTTCACGCCGGGCGGCACGCTCGGCGGTGACCCCGGGCGGGGCCGGCGGGTCGGGTCAGGCGGGCGGGGGAGCGGGCAGCCCCAGCTCCTGGGCCAGGATGGCGGCCTGCACCCGGCTGCGCAGGTCCAGCTTGGCGAGGATCCGGCTGACATGGGTCTTGGTGGTGCTCTCCGCCATCGCCAGCCGGTCGGCGATCTGCTGGTTGGACAGCCCGAGCCCGAGGCAGGCCAGCACGTCCCGCTCCCGGGGGGTCAGCGCGTCCACCGCCGCCCGGGTCGCCCCGGAGGCGGCCGGGGCGGTCGCCGCGAACGCGGTGATCAGCCGGCGGGTCACCGCCGGGGCGATGAACCCCTCGCCCCGGGCGACCGTCCGCACCGCCGCCACCAGCCCCTCGGCATCGGTGTCCTTCAGCACGAAGCCCGCCGCGCCGGCCCGCAGCGCGCCGAAGACGTACTCGTCGAGGTCGAAGGTGGTGAGCACGAGCACGTCGGCGAGCCGGTCGGCGACGATCTCCCGGGTGGCCGAGATACCGTCCAGCCGGGGCATCCGCACGTCCATGACCGCCACGTCGGGCCGCAACTCGCGGCACAGCCGGACAGCCTCCGCGCCGTCGTCGGCCTCGCCCACCACGGCGACCCCGGGCGTGCCGGCCAGGATCAGCGCCAGCCCGGCCCGCACCGCCGGCTGGTCGTCGGCGAGCAGCACCCGGATCACCTCGGCCATGACACGTCCCGTCCCCTCACGCCGCCTCGCCCGTCGGCAGCTCCACCCGTACCCGCCAGCGGCCCTGCGCCGGGCCGGCGGCGAACCGCCCGTTGAGCAGCGCCGCCCGCTCCCGCATCCCGATCAGGCCGGCGCCCGCGCCGCTCGGCGCGCCACCGTCGGCGCCCACCCGGTTGTCCACGCCCACCACCACCCCCGCCGGCTCGTACGCGACCAGCAGGTCGGCCTCGCCGGCGCCGTGCTTGAGCGCGTTGGTCAGCGACTCCTGCACGATCCGGTACGCGGCCAGGTCCACCCCGACCGGCAGCGGGCGGGGCTCGCCGCGCCGGGTCACCCGCACCGCCAGCCCGGCGGCGCGGGCCCGGTCGACCAGCCCGTCGACCTCGCTCAGCCGCGCCCGGGTCGTCTCGTCCGTCGCGTCGACGGCCGGCCCGCTCCCCGCCGGCTCCCGGAGCAGGCCGATCATCTGCCGCATCTCCGCCAGGCCCTGCACGCTGTTCTCCCGGATCACCCGCAGCGCCGACTGGACCTGCGCCCGGTCGAGCCCCGGCACGGAGAGCGCGGCCGTGGCGTGGATCGCCACGCGCTCAGGTGGTTGGCGATCACGTCGTGCAGCTCCCGGGCCATCCGGGCCCGTTCCGCGCTGACCGCCTGCCGCCGGTCGAGCTCCACCAACCGCGCGGTCTGCTCGGCCCGGGCCCGCTCGGCCGCCGCCTGGTCCCGGTACTGCCGCACGCTGATCCCGGTGAGCACCGGCAGCACCCCGGCCAGCACCACCAGCACCCCGAAACCCACGCCCCGCCAGTCACCGGTCAGCAGCACCCCCGCCGCCGCGCCGAGCACGCTCAGCCCGACCATGACCCGCAGCAGCCAGCGCCAGGTCCGCGCCGAACCGAACACGCACGCGTCGTAGAGCACCTGGGTGTAGACGAGGACGGTGGCCACCGAGCCGCCCATCGCGAGGTCGACCACCGCCGCCACGGTGCCGAGGGCCAGGCTGCCGCGGCTGGCGACCCGGCGCAGGCCCACCGCCACGCAGGCCGCCGCCAGCGGCAGCAGGAACAGCGGCTCCGGCAGGCCCGGGTGCCAGGGCAGCTGCGGCTGTGTGCCCAGGGCGTACATGACCGCGCCGCCGGCCAGGGACGCGGCGGCGAGCATCAGGTCCCGGCCGGCGGTGCCGGGCCCGAGCCAGGTCGGCGCTCGCATGGCCCCGATCCCACCACACCGGCCGCCGCCCGGGCTCCGACCGCCGGAGGAGCCCGCCCCGCCCCACCCCCACCGAAAGATGTACGCCGCCCGGCCCGGTGGGGGTGGGAGTGCGGGTGCAGGGCCGCGGGGCGGGTGTGGGGACGGTGGGGGTGGGTCCGTCGAAGGGGGGAGGGAGATCTCGTCTTCGGCGGTGAGGGTTGCGCGCCCGGGGCGGGGCAGGGTGGTGGGGCACGAACGGGGAGGGGCAGGAATGCTGCTGGGAGTCATCGTCGCCTGCGAGATCGGGTTCTGGGTGGTGCTCGCCGCCGGGCTGGTCGCGCGGTATCCGCTGCGCCGGCCGCGGCTGGGCGCCGCGCTGCTGGTCTGCGTACCGCTGGTGGACCTGGTGCTGCTCGCGGCGAGCGCGCTCGACCTGCGGCGCGGCGCCACCGCGGACGTCACCCACGGCCTGGCCGCCGCCTACCTCGGCTTCTCGGTGGCTTTCGGGCACTCGATGATCCGCTGGGCCGACCAGCGCTTCGCGCACCGCTTCGCCGGCGGCCCGCCGCCGGTCAAGCCGCCGCGGCACGGGTGGGCGCGGACCCGGCACGAGTGGCGGGAGTGGGGCAAGGGCCTGCTCGGGTGGGCGATCGCCTGCGCGCTGCTCGGGGCGGCGATCGTCTGGGTCGACGACGCCGAGCGGACCCGGGAGCTGACGAACTGGATCGGCAGACTCTCCCTCGCCATCGTCATCTGGCTGGTCGCCTTCCCGGTCTGGGAGACGATCTTCCCGCGCCGGGCGCGGCGCTGACCCGGGTCCGGCTGCACGGCCCGTCGGTGCCGGCCAGTACGGTGACAGGGCACGTCGGGGCGACCTCGGCGGGCGTGGCGAGCGTGAGGAGACCGGATGGCGCACGGGGAGGCCGAGCACGGCTGCGCCCAGGGTGAGCCCTGCCGGACGGGCCACCACGACCAGCAGGCGGCCGCCAAGCATCACCGCCGGCTGCCCGGCGGGTTCCCGGCCCATGCGCCGGAGCCCCCTGGTCGTGCGGCGGAGCGTGCCGACGAGGACGCCCCGGTGCCCCGGCAGCGTGCCGCCGAGGCGGCCCTGCCCGGCGAGGTCGAGCCGGCGGCGGCGCAGGGCTGCCGCAGCGACCTGCCCGGTTGGGCCGGCGCGCACCGGCACGGCCCGGTCCGCCCCCGGCACCGTGTCGTCCGCCGGGAGCGACCGCCACGCCGCTGGTGCTGACCCCACTGGGCGCCGTCCACGTGGCACGGACGTTCCCGCTGGCGCAGGCCGCCGACGCCCACCGCCTGACGGAGGCGGGGCACGTCCGCGGCGGGGCGGTCCTGGAGGTCTGACCCGTCGAACCGGCCCGGCCGCCGGGACGGTCGGGCGACGGCGGGACGGTCGGGCGACGGCGGGACGGTCGGGCGACGGCGGCCCCGGGGGCGGTGCGTGTGCCGGCGGCGGCGCGGGCCGTCAGCGGGTGCGGCGGCGGACCAGCAGCGCGATCCCGGCGAGACCGGACGTGATCACCAGCACCACCGCCACGTTGAGCAGCAGCAGTCGCTGCAGCTCGCCGAGGGCCTCGTCGATGTCCTTCGCCGGGTTGAGCGCGTCCTCCGGGATGACCCGCTCGCCGCCGCCGACGCCACCGCTCACCGTGTCGAACTGCCGCTCCAGCGGCACACCGGCGGTGCGGAGCGTCTCCGACATGCTGAGCCGGCCGAGGAACCACCCCGCGGCGGTCTTGCGGGAGTCGGGCTGCTTGGCGGGCCGGTAGACCCGCGGGCCGCCGACCGCCTTCGGGTAGAGGTCGTACGTCTGCTTCGGAACGTCTCCGGCGAACACCACGACCGTGTACTTCGGACCGAGGTCGGCCGCCTTCGGGCCACGGGCCTGCCCGGTGCGGCCGAGGAAGTTGACCTGGTCGATGACCGCCACGACGTGCGCCGGGTGGGCGTCGGCGTGCAGCCGCAGCGGCTCGGCCAGGCCCTCGCCGGTGATCTCCACGCCGGCGGGCGGCGGCTTCGGCGCCGCCTTCGCCGCCCCGGCGAGGCCGAGCGACAGGACCGTCGCCGCGAGCCCGCCCGCCAGCACCGCGACCAGTCGCCGCATCGTCCGGACCATCGCCGCCTCCTCGCCCCGTTCGATGGATGGCTTGCTGCAGGTCACGCGTTGCCTGGCCGACGGAGTGACCGAACCCGCACACATCGGGTGCCCACTCTCAAGACTCCGCAGAACGTCGATCGGTTGCAGCTCGTGGAACAGTAATTGGAACTATCTGCGATCTGGGCCCGACAAATGAGCGGTAGCCGTTGATCAGCGGGCGGATCGTACCTTTACGGAGGGGTTCATGGGGGGCAGGGTCCCACGTGCGGCGCGTACCTGGCCAGTGGTGGTCGGCGTGGCGCTCGGTGTGTCGCTGGCGCTGCCGGCCGCGCCGGCCGCCGCGCACAACTCGCTGACCGGCAGCGATCCGCGCAACGGCGCCCGGGTGGCCGAGGCGCCGACCCGGATCGAACTCCGGTTCCTGGCGAAGCCCGACCCGGGCACGACGAAGATCACAGTCACCGGGCCGGACAACGTGGCCGCGTCGGGCGGCCCGCCGACCTTCTCCGGCTCCCGGGTCAGCATCCCGTTCACGCCCGGCAAGGCGGGGCTGTACGTCGTCGGCTACCGGTTGGCGTCCAGCGACGGGCACCCGGTCTCCGGTGAGGTGCGGTTCACCCTCACCACCGGCACCCCCGCCGAACCGCCCCCGTCGACCGGTCCGACCGCGCCGGCGTCGGCCGTACCGTCGCCGACCGGCTCCGCGGCGCCGAGCTCGGCCGCGCCCGTCCCGACGGGCGGCGGCGCGACGGCGGCTGCGGTGCCGACGGCCGGGCGGAGCGAGGGCGCGGCGGGGCGGGGCTGGCTGTGGGCGCTCGGCGGCGCCGTGGCGCTGGCCGCCCTCGCGGCGGGCCTGCTGCTCCGCCGCCGCTCCGCCCGCCGCTGACCGTCACCGCCGGCCCGACAGGCCAGCGCCCGGGCCGGTCGGCCGGCCCGGGCGCTGACGGTACGTCTGCCGTGGTCAGACGAGGCGGACCCGGGCGGCCCGCAGCCGGCTCAGGGTGTGCTCGCGGCCGAGCACCTCCAGCGACTCGAACAGCGGCAGCCCGACCGTGCGGCCGGTGACCGCGACGCGCACCGGCGCCTGGGCCTTGCCGAGCTTGAGGCCGCGCTCGGCGCCGACCGCCTCCAGCGTCGACTTCAGCGTCTCCGCGTCCCAGGACTCCAGCCCCTCGAAGGCCCCCGTGACGGCGTCCAGCAGCTCCGCCGAGCCCTCCTTCATCGCCTTGGCCCAGGCGGCCTCGTCGACCAGCGGCGCGGCGAGGAAGAGGAAGTCGACGTTCGGCACGATCTCGCTGAGCACCGCGATCCGGGTCTGCGCCAGCGGGGCCACGGCCGCGAAGGCGTCCGCGTCGAACTCCTCCGGCTGCCACGGCGGCGGGGGGATCGTGCCGGTGCCGGTCAGCCACGGCCGGCAGGCCTCGACGAACTCCTCGACCGGCAGGGCCCGGATGTACTCGCCGTTGAACGCGCGCAGCTTCTTCTCGTCGAAGAACGCCGGCGAGGGGTTGACCTCCGCCAGCCGGAACTCCTCCTCGATCACCGACCACGGGACGATCTCCCGGTCGCCGGAGGGCGCCCAGCCGAGCAGCATCAGGTAGTTGCGCATCGCCGCGGCGAGGTAGCCCTCGTCCCGGTACGCCTCCAGGGCCACCTTGTCCCGCCGCTTGGAGAGCTTCTGCCGCTTCTCGTTGACCACCACCGGCACGTGCGCCCAGACCGGCGGCTTGACGCCGAGGGCGTCCCAGAGCAGCTGCTGCTTCGGCGTGTTGGGCAGGTGCTCCTCGGCCCGGATCACGTGGGTGATCCCCATGGTCATGTCGTCGACCACGTTGGCCAGCAGGAACACCGGCGAGCCGTCGCCCCGGGCGATGACGAAGTCCTCGATCAGCTTGTTCTCGAACGTCGGCTCGCCGCGGATCAGGTCGACCACCACGGTCGCGCCCTCGTCGGGCGTGCGGAAGCGCAGGGCGCGGCCCTCGCCGGGCGGCAGGCCGCGGTCGCGGCAGAAGCCGTCGTAGCCCTGGTACTGCGAGCCGGTGCGGGCCTGCACGGCCTCCCGGGTGCAGTCGCAGTAGTACGCCCGGCCGGACTCGTGCAGCCGCGCGGCGGCGGCCCGGTGCTCGCCGGCGTACTGGGACTGGAAGTAGGGGCCCTCGTAGCTGCCGCGCTCGATGCCGATCCAGTCCAGTGCCGAGAGGATGCCCTCGGTCCACTCCGGCTTGTTGCGCGCCGCGTCGGTGTCCTCGATGCGGAGCACGAACACCCCGCCCTGCTGCTTGGCGTAGATCCAGTTCTGCAGCGCGGAGCGGGCGCCGCCGACGTGGAACATACCGGTCGGGGAAGGGGCGAAGCGTACACGTACCGTCACGCCCCCCAGCCTACGGCGGCCCGCTAGCGGATTCGGCCAGGGGTGCGGCTCAGGGCACCGAGCGGATCTTCAGCACCAGGACGCTGCCCAGCACGGTGACCGCGGCGGTGACCGCGTAGAGCGCGGGGTAGCCGCCGAGGTGCATCACGAGCGGGGCGGAGACGGCCGGCCCGAGCACCTGCGGGGCGGAGTTGGCGATGTTGATGACGCCGAGGTCCTTGGCCCGGTCCGTCGCGGCCGGCAGCACCTGGGTGATCAGCGCGGCGTCGACCGACAGGTAGACCCCGTAGCCGGCGCCCAGCAGCAGCGCGGCGGCTACGACGACGGGCCAGACCGGCGCGACGGCGAGCAGCAGCGCGGCGACGGCCATGATCCCGCCGGCGGTGATCACGAAGACCTTCCGCCGGCCGGTCCGGTCCGACAGCCGGCCGGCCACCACGGCGGTGCCCGCAAGGCCGGCGGTGTAGAGCAGGATCAGCACCAGCAGGCCGCCCTCGGGGTCGGCGTGGCGCACCTCGTCGGTGAGGAAGTAGAGCAGGTAGAGCGTGCCGAGCGCGTTGCCGAGCTGGACCAGGAACCGGGTGATCCAGGCCCAGCCGAAGTCGGGGTGGCGGCGGGGCGAGACCCACATCGCGGCGAGCAGGGCGCGCGGTCGCAGCGCCGGGCGGTGCGCCCGGGGCAGCGGGTCGTCGGCGGTGAGCAGCGCGAACGGCAGGGACAGCAGCAGCACCGCCGCCGCCACCGCCAGGTAGCCGGCGGCGGTGCCGGTGACCAGGGCGGTGACCAGCACCACCCCGAGCACCAGCCCCAGCGCCTGGGGGATGCCGACCCAGCCGGAGACAGCGCCCCGCTGGGCGACGGGCACCCGGTCCGGCACGGCGGCGGTCAGGCTGGCCAGCATCGCGTTGAAGCAGACCTGGGCGGCGACCCAGCCGAGCGTGACCCCGGCGACGGTGCGTTGCTGGGCCAGCAGCACCAGGGCTGCCGCGCCGAGCACCGCGCCGCCCGCGGTCCAGACGTGCCGGCGGCCGAACTCCCGCCCGGCCAGCCGCAGGCAGGTCCGGTCCGACAGCGCCCCGGCGAGGGGGTTGGCGAGCACCGCGGCGAGCGCGCCGAACCCGGTGACCACGGCGAGCACGGCCTCCTTGTCGGCCGGCGCGATCCGTTCCACCTGCTGCGGCAGCAGCACCTGGATCGGCGTGAAGAACGCCATCCAGACCCCGAGGTTCGCGGCGAAGACCAGCGCGACCCAGCTCCGCTGGACCGGCACGGTCGGTTCGGCGAGCGCCGCCGGCAGCGACCCGGGCGTCGGGTCGACGGTGGTCACGGCCGGCTGATCAGGTCGCGGAACCAGGCGTACGAGGACTTGGGCGTACGGGCCTGCGTCTCGAAGTCGACGTGCACCAGGCCGAAGCGCTTGGTGAAGCCCTGCGCCCACTCCCAGTTGTCCAGCAGCGACCAGACGAAGTAGCCGGTCACGTCCACGCCGTCGTCCATCGCGGCGCGCACGGCGCGCAGGTGCCCGTCGAGGTACGCGATCCGCTCCGGGTCGTGCACCCGGCCGTCGGCGTCGGGCACGTCGTCGTACGCGCAGCCGCTCTCGGTGACCTGGATCGGCGGCAGGTCGTCGCCGTACGTGCGGTGCAGCCAGCCGAGCAGCTCACGCAGCCCGTCGGGGGCGACCGGCCAGTCGAACGCGGTGCGCGCATACCCGTCCAGCGGCACCAGCTCGAACGGCAGCGGCGAGCCCTCGTCCGGGGCACGTACGCCGGTCGGGTTGTAGTAGTTGACCCCGAGCACGTCGATCGGGGCGGCGACGACGGCCAGGTCGCCGTCGCGCACCACGGTCTCGTCGAAGCCGAGCTCGACAGGGTAGCCCCGGCCGAGCAGCGGGTCGGTGAAGAGCCGGTTGTGCAGCGCCTCGTACGCCGCGCCCGCCGCCCGGTCGGCGTCGCTGTCGCCGGCCGGCCGCACGGGCGAGTAGTTGTTGGCGATGGCGACCGGGCTCGTGGTGCGCGCCCGCAGCGCCGCGACGGCGAGGCCGTGCCCGAGGAGTTGGTGGTGGGCGACCGGGAACGCGTCGAAGAGCAGCGTCCGCCCGGGGGCGTGCTCGCCCGTGCCGTGGCCGAGGCTCATGTGGATGAACGGCTCGTTGAGGGTGATCCAGAGCTTCACCCGGTCGCCGAGGCGGGCGGCGGTGGCGTCGGCGTACTCGGCGAACCGGTGGGCGGTGTCCCGGGCGAGCCAGCCGCCGGCGTCCTCCAGGGGCTGGGGCAGGTCCCAGTGGAAGAGGGTGGCGACCGGGTCGATGTCGTGGGCCAGCAGGTCGTCGACCAGCCGGTCGTAGAAGTCCAGCCCGGCGGCGTTGACCGGACCGTCGCCGGTGGGCCGCACCCGGGGCCAGGCGACGGAGAAGCGGTACGCCGAGACGCCCAGCCCGGCCAGCAGCGCGACGTCCTCCGTGTGCCGGTGGTAGTGGTCGCAGGCCACGTCGCCGGTGCTGCCGTCGGCGATGCGGCCGGGGTCGTGGGCGAAGGTGTCCCAGATGGACGGGCCGCGCCCGTCCTCGCCGACGCCGCCCTCGATCTGGTAGGCCGAGGTGGACACTCCCCAGCGGAATCCGGCGGGGAACTCGGGCATCGCTGCGGTCGACATGCGCCCTCCCGTCGTACGTGAATCGTGCTCGCGACTCTAGGGGCCGGCCGGGCGTTGCGCCATAGGCCGTACGAAGCCGCAGCGCAATGGATTTCGGCGTGTCTTTTTCCGAACCCGTCCAGGTACGTCCGAATTTGCGCATAGAGTGCCGATATCGTGGGATGTCCTCACTGGAGGAAAGACGGAAATGATCCTCGTGGAACGCAGTGCGCACGTGATGGCGCCAGTGGAAGCGGTCTGGAACGTCGTGCAGCGGGCCGAGCAGTTGCCGGCCTGGCTGGCGGGGGTCCGTGCGGCCGAGGTGCTCTCGGGAGAGGGCTTCGGGCGGCGACAACTGGTCCAGGCCGGCCGTGGCGCGGCGCATGAGGCCGAGGTGATCGCCTACCAGGAGCCGACCCTGATCGGCTGGCGCGAACGCGCCAAGGGCGCCGGTGCCCGGGCGGAGGCGCGCACCGAGATCTACGTCCAGCTCACCGCCGACGACGAGGAGGAGGGCGGGACGATCGTGCGGCTCATCGTCGTCCGGTGGCCCGCCGGTCCGGTCAAGGCCGCCCTGCTCCGCCTCGGCCTGCGCAGGGTCGGCGCCGACCTGGAGGACTCGCTCGCCCGGCTGACCGACCTGGCCGCCGTCGGCTGACCGGGCCGGTCCTGGCGTCGCCCGCGCGACGGTGGTGGCCCGGTGTCCCCGCCAGGGACTCCGGGCCACCACCGTTCGTCCCCAGGCACGACGATGGGCCCGGCACGGATGCGCCGGGCCCATCGTCGCGTACGACCTAGCTGTCGCCGCCGGTCTCGCCGACCGGGGCGGCGTTGACGTCCTCGATGGCGTACTTCTTGGCCGCCTCGGCGGGGACGTTCGCCGGCACCACGCCGCGTAGGGCGAGCTGCCGCAGCGTCGCCACCGCCACGGACTCGGCGTCGACGTGGAAGTGCCGGCGCAGGGCGTGCCGGGTGTCGGACATGCCGAACCCGTCCGTGCCGAGCGAGGTGTAGTCCCCGGGCACCCAGCGGGCGATCAGGTCCGGCACCGCGCGCATCCAGTCGCTGACCGCGACCTTCGGCCCGTCGGCGTCGGCCAGCTTCCGCGCCACGTACGGCACCCGCTGCTCCGCGCCCGGGTTGAGCAGGTTGTGCTCCTCGCACTCCACCGCGTCGCGGCGCAGCTCCGTCCAGGAGGTCACCGACCAGACGTCGGCGGCCACGCCCCAGTCCTGGGCGAGCAGCTGCTGCGCCTTGAGCGCCCACTGCATGCCCGTGCCGGAGGCCAGGATGTTCGCCTTCGGGCCGTCGACCTGGGGCGCCGGAGCGTAGCGGTAGATGCCCTTGAGAATCCCCTCGACGTCCACGCCCGCCGGCTCGGCCGGCTGCAGGATCGGCTCGTTGTAGACCGTCAGGTAGTAGAAGACGTTCTCCTGGGCGTCGCCGTACATCCGGTGCAGGCCGTTCTCGAGGATGTGCGCGATCTCGAAGGCGAACGCCGGGTCGTACGCGACCACCGCCGGGTTGGTGGCGGCGATCAGGTGCGAGTGGCCGTCCTCGTGCTGGAGCCCCTCACCGTTGAGCGTGGTGCGGCCGGCGGTGGCGCCGAGAAGGAAGCCCCGGGCCATCTGGTCGGCGGCGGCCCACAGCCCGTCGGCGGTGCGCTGGAACCCGAACATCGAGTAGAAGATGTACATCGGGATCATCGGCTCGTCGTGCGTCGCGTACGACGAACCCGCCGCGGTGAACGAGGCGACCGAGCCGGCCTCGTTGATGCCCTCGTGCAGGATCTGCCCGCCGATGGCCTCCTTGTACGACAGGAACAGCTCCCGGTCGACGGAGGTGTAGCGCTGGCCGTGCGGCGAGTAGATCTTCTGCGTGGGGAAGAGCGAGTCCATGCCGAAGGTGCGGGCCTCGTCCGGGATGATCGGCACCCAGCGCTTGCCGAACTCCTTGTCCTTCATCACGTCCTTGAGCAGGCGGACGAAGGCCATCGTGGTGGCCACCTTCTGCTTGCCCGAGCCGCGCTTGACGTCGGCGAAGCGCTCCGGGCCCGGGATGGCCAGCCGCTTGCTGCCCGGCCGCCGCGACGGCAGGTAGCCGCCGAGCTGCTGGCGCCGCTCCTTGAGGTAGGCGATCTCGTCGGACTTCTCGCCCGGGTTGTAGTACGGCGGGAGGTAGGGGTTGTCCTCCAGCACCTTGTCCGGGATGTCCAGGTAGAGCCGGTCGCGGAAGGTCTTCAGGTCCTCCAGCGTCAGCTTCTTCATCTGGTGCGTGGCGTTGCGGGCCTCGAAGTGCGAGCCCAGCGTCCAGCCCTTGATCGTCTTGGCCAGGATCACGGTCGGCTGGCCGGTGTGCTCCATCGCCGCCTTGTAGGCCGCGTAGAGCTTGCGGTAGTCGTGCCCGCCCCGCTTGAGGTTCCAGATCTCGTCGTCGCTGAGGTCCTCGACCATCTTGCGGGTCCGCTGGTCGCGGCCGAAGAAGTGCTCTCGGACGTACGCCCCGGACTCCGCCTTGTAGGTCTGGTAGTCGCCGTCGGGCGTGGTGTTCATCAGGTTGACCAGCGCGCCGTCGGTGTCCGCCGCCAGCAGCGGGTCCCACTCGCGGCCCCAGACCACCTTGATGACGTTCCAGCCGGCGCCCCGGAAGAACGCCTCCAGCTCCTGCATGACCTTGCCGTTGCCCCGCACCGGCCCGTCGAGCCGCTGGAGGTTGCAGTTGATCACGAAGGTGAGGTTGTCCAGCTCCTCGCGGGCGGCCACGCCGATCGCGCCGAGCGTCTCCGGCTCGTCCATCTCGCCGTCGCCCAGGTACGCCCATACGTGCTGGTCCGAGGTGTCCTTGATGCCCCGGTGGTGCAGGTAGCGGTTGAACCGCGCCTGGTAGATCGCGTTCAGCCCGCCCAGGCCCATGGAGACCGTGGGGAACTCCCAGAAGTCCGGCATCAGCCGCGGGTGCGGGTACGACGGCAGGCCGCCACCCGGGTGGGACAGCTCCTGGCGGAAGCCGTCGAGCTGGTGCTCGGTCAGCCGCCCCTCGAGGAACGCCCGCGCGTACATGCCGGGGGAGGCGTGGCCCTGGTAGAAGATGTGGTCGCCGCCGCCCGGGTGGTTCTTGCCCCGGAAGAAGTGGTTGAAGCCCACCTCGTAGAGGGAGGCGGAGCTGGCGAAGGTGGAGATGTGTCCGCCGACGCCGATCTCGGGGCGCTGCGCCCGGTGCACGAGCATGGCCGCGTTCCACCGGACGTACGCCCGGATCCGCCGCTCCACGTGCTCGTCACCCGGGAACCACGGCTCGCGCTCCGGCGGGATGGTGTTGATGTAGTCGGTGGTGGTCAGCGACGGCACCCCGACCTGGCGCTCGCGGGCCCGCTCCAGCAGGCGCAGCATGACATAGCGGGCGCGCTTGGTTCCGCGCTCGTCGATGACACCATCGAGCGACTCGACCCATTCGCTGGTCTCTTCAGGGTCGATGTCCGGAAGCTGGCTCGGCAGACCAGCGGTGATCACCGGGCGCTTGCGTTCCGTAGCCACAGGCGTTCCCTCGGTTCTGTGTGGGATAGGTCTCTAGCGTCATCCTGCCCCCTGGTGGCACCCGCCGTCACGCCCACCGCCCCGAGACGCGACGCTGAACACAGGTACCCGCCAGTAACTTTCTGCGACCGCCGATCCACCAGTCGATCCGCCCGTCCATGTCCGGTCCGGTGGCGGGGACTCCGGCGGCGGTTGGTCACCCACTCGGGCAGAATGCGTCGTATGCGCAGTGAGTTGATCACGGTCCAGACCGGGTCCCGGCCGGCCGTCCGGGACATCACGGCGGAGGCCGAGCGGTTCGTCGCCGGTCAGGGCGATGGCCTGCTGCACGTCTTCGTGCCGCACGCCACGGCGGGGCTGGCGCTCATCGAGACCGGCTCGGGCTCCGACGACGACCTGCTCACCGCGCTCGACGACCTGCTGCCCACGGACGACCGCTGGCGGCACCGGCACGGCTCGCCCGGCCACGGGCGCGACCACGTGCTGCCGGCGTTCGTCCCCCCGTACGCGACGCTGCCCGTGGTCGACGGGCGGTTGGCGCTGGGCACCTGGCAGTCGCTCTGCCTGGTCGACCCCAACGGCGACAATCCCACCCGGACCGTCCGGTTCTCCTTCCTCCCCGGCTGACCGCCCCGCCCCGCATCGGGGCAGGGACGGTGCCGGGTGGGCCTTCCGCGTCGCCGGTCAGGCGGCGGTGGCGAGCTGGGTGACGCGGACGCGGGTGACCAGCGCGTCGAGCAGGCCGCGCAGCAGCGCCTCGGTGGTCTCGTCCTTGACGGTGCCGTCGAGGGCCAGCTTCTCGTGCGCGTTCGTCACGATGATCTCCGGCTTGCTCAGCACGGCCGAGTCGGTCCAGAGGAAGAGCTGCCGGAGCTGGAGCTGGGCTCGTACGGTGCCCATGCCGGTCGGCGCCGCGCCCATGATGGCCACCGGCTTGTGCGCCAGGGGCGACACCCACGAGGTGATCGGGAAGCTCGGCCGGGACGCCCAGTCGAGCGCGTTCTTGAGCACGCCCGGCACGCCGTAGTTGTACTCGGGGGTGGCGATGAGCAGCGCGTCCGCCGCCGCGATCCGCTCCCGCAGGTCCGCCACGGGCGCGGGCGGCTCGGGCTCGACGTCCTCGCTGAAGGGCGGGATGGCGCCGAGGTGCTCGTACCGCTCGATGGTCATGCCCTCGGGGGCGAGGCGCTGCGCGGCCCGGATCAGCGCCGTGTTGAACGACGCGTCGCGCAGGCTGCCGGAGATGGCGAGGACCGAGAGGTCGGACATGCGGGAACTCCTCCGTCGGGTGCCCATCGCGATTTGCGTGAGCTGCTCGATAGTAGAGCTGCTCAACTATTGAACCGCAAGTAGGATGTGAGGCGTGGCGCAGCACACCGACCTCTCCACCCGACCCGCTCCGGGCGACCGCCCCGAGCTGGCCGGCGACGTGGTGCGCCGGATCATGCACCTCGCCTCCGCGCTGCGGCACCACCAGGACGTGGAGGTCAACGCGCTGGGGCTCACCCCCGCCGCCGCCCGGGCGCTGCACGAGCTCGACCCCGACCGGCCGCTGCCGGCCCGGGACCTCGCCACGGTCCTCGGCTGCGACCGCTCCAACGTGACCGCCCTGGTCGACAAGCTGGAGCAGGCCGGGCTGGTGGAGCGGCGGATCGACCCGGCGGACCGGCGGCAGAAGACCCTGGTGGTGACCGACGAGGGTCGGCGGGTGCGGGCCCGGGTGCGGCAGGTCATGTCGGACTCCCGACTGCTCGCCGGGCTCACCGTCGACGAGCTGGCGAGCCTGCGCGAGCTGGTGTGGAAGGTCTCCGACGGCGGCTGCCCCGAGTCGTGCGGCGACGCCTGAACCGCCCCGCGTCGTTCGTGTCCGGGTGGGCGAGTCGGGCGCTCGTCGGTAATGCTGTCCGACGTGACCACCCCGCAAGATCTCGACGACCGGTTCCGGGAGGCGCTGGCCGCGCTGGCCGCCCCGCACCAGCCGCGTGACCCGGCACGGCCGGTCACCGACGACACGACGCTCACCGGCGCCCGGGTCCTGGACCTCTTCGACGCCCAGGTGACCAGCCGCCAGCTCGACCTGGCGGGGCGCTGGCTGCGCAGCTTCGGCGAGGGGTTCTACACGATCGGCTCCGCCGGCCACGAGGGGAACGCCGCGGTCGCCGCCGCCCTGCGCGCCACCGATCCGGCGCTGCTGCACTACCGCTCGGGCGCCTTCTACTGCGTCCGCGCCGGTCAGGCCGCCGACGCCGCCCGACCCGACCCGGCCGACGACCCGGCCGACCGGCCCGACCAGCCCACCGACGCCGACCCGGCACCCCCGGACGACGACGCCAGCCGCGCGGACGGGCCCGGCCCAAAGGAGCCGGCCGACGCGCCGCCGACCGCCGGGGCCGCCGCGGACCGGCCGCTCCCCCCTGGGTACGCCGAGGCGGCCCGCGACGTGCTGCGGGGGATGGTCGCCTCCAGCCGGGAACCGATCGCCGGCGGGCGGCACAAGGTCTTCGGCCGGGCCGACCTGGCCGTCGTCCCGACCACCTCCACCATCGCCTCGCACCTGCCCCGCGCCGTCGGGATGGGGCTGGCCGTGGAACGCCTGCGCCGGCTGGACACGGCCGGCCGGCGCGCCGGGGAGGGGGTGCGGGTCGGCAGCGGCGGGGGAGCGGCGCACGCCCCCTGGCCGCCCGACGCCATCGTGGTCTGCTCGTTCGGCGACGCCTCGGTCAACCACGCCAGCGCCACCGCCGCGTTCAACACCGCCGGCTGGTACGACCACACCGGCCTGCGCATCCCGGTGCTCTTCGTCTGCGAGGACAACGGCCTCGGCATCAGCGTCCGCTCCCCGAAGGGGTGGGTGGAGACCGCGCTGCGGTCCAGGCCGGGCATCCGCTACTTCGCGGCCGACGGCGGCGACCTGGTGCGGGCGTACGAGGTGGCGGCCGAGGCGGCGGCCTGGGTCCGCCGGCACCGGCGCCCGGCCGTGCTGCACCTGTCGACGGTACGGCTGATGGGGCACGCCGGCGCGGACGCCGAGACCGCGTACCGCGGCGCCGACGAGATCGCCGCCGACCTCGACCGGGACCCGCTGGTCGGCACCGCGCGGCTGCTGGTCGAGGCGGGCTTCGCGTCCGGCGACGAGCTGCTGGCCCGCTACGACGAGATCGGCTGGCAGGTGCGCCGGATCGCCGAGGAGGTGCTGGACGAGCCGAAGCTCGCCGCGCCGGCCGAGGTGGTGGCGCCGCTGGCCCCCCGCCGGCCGGTGCGGGTCGCCCGCGCGGTGGCGGACGCGGCGGCCCGGGCCGGCGGCCCCGGCGCCGGCGCGCGGGCGGAGGCGTTCGGCGGCAAGCCACCCGAGCTGACCGGCCCGCTGACCCTGGCGCAGAGCATCAACGCCGCGCTCGCCGACGGGATGCTCGACCACCCGCAGATGGCCGTGTTCGGCGAGGACGTCGGGGCCAAGGGCGGCGTGTACGGGGTGACCAAGGGGCTGCGGGACCGGTTCGGCGCGGCCCGGGTATTCGACACCCTGCTCGACGAGACCTCGATCCTCGGGCTGGGGCTCGGTGCCGGGCTGGCCGGGATGCTGCCCGTGCCGGAGATCCAGTACCTGGCGTACCTGCACAATGCCGAGGACCAGGTGCGCGGCGAGGCGGCGACCATGCAGTTCTTCTCGCAGGGGGCGTTCCGCAACCCGATGGTGGTGCGGGTGGCCGGGCTGGCGTACCAGGAGGGCTTCGGCGGGCACTTCCACAACGACAACTCGGTGGCCGTACTCCGGGACGTGCCGGGCCTGGTGATCGCGGTGCCGGCGCGGCCGGACGACGCCGCGCCCATGTTGCGCACCTGCCTGGCCAGCGCGGCGGTGGACGGCAGCGTCTGCGTCTTCCTGGAGCCGATCGCGCTCTACCACACCCGCGACCTCTACGCCGACGGCGACGGCGAGTGGCTGGCCCCCTATGCCGAGCCGGGCGCGTGGACCGGCGGGCACGTGCCGATCGGGCGGGCCCGGGTCTACGGGGTCGGCTCCGCCGAGGACGTCACGATCATCACGTTCGGTAACGGGGTGCGGATGTCGCTGCGTGCGGCGGCGACCCTTGCCGACGAGGGGATCGGCGTCCGGGTGGTGGATCTGCGCTGGCTCGCCCCGCTGCCGGTGGCGGACATCATCCGGGAGGCCGCCGCGACCGGCCGTGTGCTGGTGGTGGACGAGACGCGCCGGTCCGGCGGGGTGGGCGAGGGGGTGATCGCCGCCCTGGTCGACGCCGGATATGTCGGGGCGGCGCGGCGAGTGGCCGGAGTTGACTCGTTTGTACCATTAGGTCCGGCGGCGCGTCAGGTCCTGGTCTCCGAGGAAGCAATTACCCAGGGTGCCCGTACGCTCCTGGCACGGTAAATTCCGTTCCACCCGGTGCGCCACTTGCGCGGGGAGCCACAACTGTGTGGACTTGCCTGACGGCGTCGCACGACGCCGCCAGCAGGGATGAGATGAGGAGGCACGCGACAGTGAGCGCGACCGCTGGTCAGGCCGCCGACGGGGTACGCAGCCTGGCGGACCGGTTCGGGATCGAGCCGGGGATGGTCGTCATGGAGATGGGGTACGACGACGACGTCGACCAGGATCTCCGGGACGCCCTGACCGACCGCTGTGGAGAGCTGGTCGACGAGGACACCGACGAGGTGGTCGACGCGGTGCTGGTCTGGTACCGCGACGGCGACGGTGATCTCTTCGAACTCCTCGTCGACGCCCTCGGCCCGCTGGCCGACAACGGTGTCGTGTGGCTGCTCACGCCCAAGGCCGGGCGCGAGGGGCACGTCGAGCCGAGCGAGATCGCCGAGTCCGCGCCCACCGCCGGCCTCCAGCAGACCTCGACCGTCAACGCCGGCCGGGACTGGAGCGGCGCCCGCCTCGTCCTGCGGCGCGGGGCCAAGGGCAAGAAGTAGGCGCCGCTGTGGCACCCGGCGGCGCCCATCGCCGGGTGTGGCAGGCTGGTGCCCATCCGACCCCATCCTGAGGAGCTCGCATGCCGATCGAGGTTGGCGCCGAGGCGCCGGACTTCGTGCTCAAGGACCAGAACAACCAGGAGGTCCGGCTCTCGGACTTCCGCGGCAAGCGCACCGTGCTGCTGGTCTTCTACCCGCTCGCCTTCACCGGCATCTGCCAGGGTGAGCTGTGCGAGGTGCGGGACAACCTCAACGAGTACGTCAACGACGACGTCCAGGTGCTCACCGTCAGCGTCGACTCGGTCTACGCCCACAAGATCTGGGCCGACCGGGAGGGCTACCAGTTCCCGCTGCTGGCCGACTTCTGGCCACACGGCGCGGTGGCCCAGGCGTACGGCGTCTTCAACGACGTCGCCGGCATCGCCAACCGGGGCACCTTCGTCATCGACAAGGCGGGCGTGGTGCGCTTCGCCGAGATGAACATGCCGGGCGAGGCCCGCGACCAGCATGGCTGGCGCAAGGCCCTGGCGGAGGCCGTCGCGGCCTGACCAACCGGGCACACCGTACGACCGGGCGGGCGGGTGGCAGGGTAAGCTTGCCAGCCTCCGGCCCGCCGTACGGGCGTTCCGGGCGCGTAGCTCAGTGGGAGAGCACTCGCCTTACAAGCGAGGGGTCGCAGGTTCGAAACCTGCCGCGCCCACCCATCACCACCAGCACAAACGCCGCTGTGAATATCACAGATCCCGCCGATGACAGCAACGGTGACAGCAACCGGGCTCATGAGAGTCGCTCGTCGAGCTTGCCGAGCGCCTGCCGCATGACGTCAAGGTTGGCGTGCGAGTAGATCTTCAGCGTGATCTTCACGTCGGCATGCCGGGCGATGGCCTGGACGACGTGCGGCGGGACGCCCAGCTCCATCAGCAGGGACACGACGGTGTGTCGCAGGTCGTGCAGCCGGACGTCTGGGCAACCGGCCTTCTCTCGGAGGGCGGCAAAGTGACGGTTGAGGTTGCGAGGCTCTATCGGAGTACCCACCTCGCTTGGGAAGACAAGGCCGTGATCCTGCCAGACCGCGGCGACCCGGTCGCGTTCCCGGCGCTGGCGCTCCTGGTGGTCGAGCAGCGCCAGCCAAGTCCAGTCGGGCAGGGGAAGGACGCTGTCCGAGTCCTCGGTCTTGGTGTCTTGCAGCCGTAGCTTCCCGCCGGCCCGCTGCACGGTCTGACCGATAGCAGCGGTGCCAGTGTCGAGGTCGAGGTCTGACCAGCGCAGCCCGAGGAGTTCACCGCGCCGCAGTCCGAGAGTCGCGGCCACGACGTAAAGCGCGTGGAGCCGGTGTCCCTCAGCAGCGGCGAGGAGCTTGCGCACCTGGTCGACGGACAGGCCCTTGCCGACCTTGTACCGAGGCGAGGGGACGCGGACCAGCTTGGCAACGTTGCGGGACACCAATTCCTCCCGCATTGCGTGTTGGAGCGCGTTGCGGAGCACAGCGTGTACGAACTGGATCTGTCGGGCACTTGGGTATCGCTGGCAGCACCGGCCGACGCCTGACGCGGGCAACCGACGGCGGTCGTCGACCGGAAGACCGGCCGGACTGCCCATGTGATCCGTCAGCTGATGTGCGACGCGGTTCCGTCAGGTGATGTGCGACGGGTGGTCTAGGAAACTGAGGTAGCGATCCGCGGTCGCTGGCCTTTGATGCTACGGACTGGCTGGTTGGTGGTGCGTCGGACGACTTTGGTGTCTCCGTCGGTGAGGTCGATGGCCAGGGTCGTGTCGGAGACGGTCACCGTGACGGTCTGGTGTCGGTGGGCTCGGCTGAGGGCGACTTTCTGGCCGGTGACCATGATGATGCCGCTGTTGGAGGCTCGCCGTTGCACGCGGACGGGTTCGACCGAGGGTCGTGGTGGTGGCCCGGCTGGTCGGGCTCCGTGTAGGCGTTTCACCTGCTCGGGGCGTAGCGGGTTGGTGCGGGTGCGCAACAGTTCGCGGGTGTCGAGGTCGTAGAACATCAGGGTGGTGGGTTTGATGCGGATGCCGACCCGGCGGCCGGCGAGGATCTCGGCGGCCAGGACGATGTGTTGGCCCAGTGAGACTCCGCCGCCTCGGTTGACGCAGCGTTCGACCTCGATGGCGTCGCCGTCCTCGATCGGGGGCAGGGGTGACGGGCCGGCCGGCGTGGCGCCCTGCCGGGCGAGGGCGGCCAGGTCGTTGACGCTCAGGTGGGACCGGACGGTTTTGATCCGGATGCCGGCGATGAGGACGTGGATCAGGTCGCAGTCGGCCCAGATCCGGGCCACCATTCCGGCTCGGTGGGTGCCCATCCAGAACTGGCGTTGACACACCATCAGGTTGCCCGACGGCGGCACGACCCGATCGAACTCCACCGGCCCACCAGTCCATGCTGGCGGTGACTCGGCCGGTTGAGCTGGTCCGGTGTCGGTGACGGTATGCCCGGCCAGGGCGGGGACGGGGTCCAGGGTGGGTGGCAGCCACAAGTCGACCAGTGCCCGCTGCTGCGCGGGAACCGGCTGGAACCGGTCAGCCGGGGTGACCGGCGTCTTCGCATCGAGGGCCTGGTGGGGTCGGTCGGTGTTGTAGTGCAGCACGTAAGCGTCCACCCGGCTTGGGCTTCCCGGAGGCTGGTGAACGGGCCGGCGGTGTCGAGGAAGTCGGGGCGGACGGTGCCGTGGAACCGTTCCACCTTGCCGTTCTGGTTCGGTGACGCGGGTGCGGTCAGCCGGTGCGTGATGCCGTTGTGGCGGCAGATCTTGTCGAACAGCACCTCACCGGTGCGGGGCCGGTACTTACCGAACCGATCGGTGAACTGCTTGCCGTTGTCGGTGATGATCTCCTCCGGGACCCCGAAGCGGGCCAGGGCCTCCGCCAGCGCCAGACACACCGCCCGGCCGGTGGCCCTCTCCACCACCTTGGCGATCACGCAGTACCGGGAGTGGTCGTCAACGGCGGTGACCAGCTTCGCCTCCCGCAGCACACCAGTGGCCGGGTTGACCAGCTGCACTCCGCCGACGATGTCCATCTGCCACAACTGCATCGGCGCGGGCCGTTCCCACCGCTTATACGAGTCCTTCGGCCGTTTCCGGGGCCGCGCCCGCAGCAGACCCTGCCGCTGCAGAATCCGGTCGATCGTCCGTTCCGACGGCACCACCAGGTCCTCGACCACCCACGGGCCGGGCTTGCGCAGCATCTCCAACCGGATCCGCCGGGAGCCCCACCGGGGATGCTCCCGACGCATCTCCGCCACCGCGACCTCAACCGCCTCCGCCACCTGACCGGGACACGAGTGCGGCCGATGCGACCGGTCAGCCAACCCCGCCAACTGCTCAGTCAGATACCGGCCCACCCACCGATGCACCGTTGACCGATGCACCCCACATTTGGCGGCCACCTCCACCACATCCGACCCGGCCAGCACCGCACGAACCGCGTCCAACCGTTGCTCGACAACCGACAAGACAACCAGTGCCAATCCCGGCCTCCCCGAGTCCCGACGTCCCGCGGAGACGTCGGGCCCAGAGTGCCGAAACCGACCACTGTCGCAGATCACCTGGCGGACGCGTGTCGCACATCAGTCGACGGAGGACAGGTCGGCTGCCGGCGGTCTGGGAGGACTTTCTGTGCATCTATCAAGGCGGCCCTGAGCGGGCCGCACGCGCCGCCGCCTGGGCGCGCGCCGGCCGCTGCCGCTGTCGCTCTGCGGCCGTCACGCCTGACGCCCGGCGGCTGGCGCGGAGAGCGGGAAGCCCGGTGGGCCGCCGCAGACGGGGTAACGGGGAGAGTGGTGGAGGTTTCTCCGCCGGCAGCCGGCCGCGCCGCGCCCGAGCAGCGCGGCGCAGGAAAGGGCGCGCCGGGTCCGCGCGGCAAGCCCCAAGCATGGGGGCGGTATCCGCGCGAAGGCGCGGTAGTCGTCCAGGAGCCGGCTCCGCAGCCGCCCAGGGTCAGGTCAACTGCTCACCTGGGAGGGGGAGGGGTGGCCGCCGGTGGCCAGCTCCGACCCCGGGAGCCGGGTCCGTGCCGGGCGAGGTTGGGTCAACTGCGCCACTGTGGCGGTGTCCGCCGGGGGCGCGGTCCGTGACACGAGAGCCGACTCAGTTTGTTCCGGCAGCGTCCGTACGTGCGTCAAGGTCCGCTTGACGCGGCGGGCCGGGTGGCCTGCTCCCCGGAAGGGCAGTCGGCGGCAGACAGTGAGCCGTTCCGCGCAAGGGAGACAGTGCGGTAGGTGACAGTCCGACTTGTCCGGAGTGCATGCACGGACGCGTCAGGGACGCTGCTGCGACGAAACGACGCAGGACCTCGATATGGAGTGCTTCTACCACGGTCCGTAGAGCAGGATTTTCCCAAAATTAACAAACTGATTGATTTAAGTCCGGCTATGTGTCTGGTTGGCGACACCGGATGGCCATGGATTGTTGATGGCGCAACCGATGGTGGAACTTCCACGGGCGGCGTTTAGTGGTGCCATCGTTGCAGAACGCTCCGATCGTCGAGTTTGGACAGCGGCAGCACCGCCACCGAACGGCGGGGGTGGGCTGCACGTGGTCAACACGCTCGAAGCCCCCACCCAACTTGCCGCAGATCGCCTGTGGATCCCACTTCAAGATCAACTAACAGGATCAACTAGGTCCGGGAACCTGAGTAGTTACCCCGCGTCGCCAGGGGACTCCGGCGGGACACGGGAGGAGCGTCGCCCCATGCCCAACCCCACCCCAACCCTCAGTCGCCCCGTCTTCGAACCGAGAGGTCGAGCTGGGTGGTGCCGTCCTGGCCAAGGGTTCGCTCCTGCTGCTGTTGTTCGGGTCGGCGAACCGCGACGAAGCGGTGTTTCCCGACCCGGACGCGGTCGACTTGGGCGGACCGAATGTTCACGACCGCCTCGCGTTCGGCGCAGGCCTGCACGCATGCCCAGGAGCCCCCCCTTTTTTTGCCCGCGCCGAGATCACAGTCGCGTTGCGGACGCTGCTTGACCAGGCTGCCCGGCCTGCGTCTCGCCGACGACTACACGCCGACCTATATCGCGAACCACGTCTTCCGCGGGCTGGAATCCCTGCACGTATCGACGCATGAAGGATTGATCCAGAGCTGTTGCCACAAGGGAGTAGTTGCATCTCATCGGAGGTCCCCATGTCCGTCCCGAACGATCGGCTGGTCGACCCTCAGGTCGTCCCATCCGTCACAAAATCCTGGCGACCACGTCACCGCGTTTTGGCGTTCGTCGTCGCCCTCATGGTTGGTGCTTTTTCGGCAATTACTGTCGCGTCTCCCGCGCAGGCTTGGTTCATCACCGCGAACATGGTGCGCAACTTGCAGACGGGATGGTGCCTGGACAGCAACTGGGCCGGTGATGTCTATACGCTCCCATGCAGCCTGCCCATGGGGACCAACCCACACCAGGTGTGGGAGGTCCACGGGGTCATGAGCGGCTTATCAGACCCTGTCGTCCAGCTCAAAAATAAGGCGACCGGCCGGTGCCTCGACACCATTTATGGCGATAACCCGAGGACGGTTACCTTAGACGGCCATTACTGCCCAACCGGCGTCACTAACACACTTCCCCCGGCTTATGTTTGGCGTACATTTTTCTTCGCGACAGGTAGCAAGTGGAATTCTGTACAGTTCAAAAGCTACATGTCTACCAGTTACTGCCTTGACAGCAATTACGGGGACGTGTACTCCTTCCACTGCAACGGAGGAAACTGGCAAAACTGGAAGCTAGGCTATTAACTCATCGTCGGCGGCTCGCTCATTGGGGCTCGGCGGCTTTGATCGGGCGTGCTGTTCAGGTTCCCCGCGCGTGTCGGAGCGTTGACATCGCTGTAGTTAACTCTTCTTCTCATTAAATTTGGGTGTGAGCGAGCCGCTATCCTTTGTGGATCTGCGGCTCGCTTCGCTGAGCCATTCCGCGTAGGGGTTTAATCACCGGATCGTCGTCGAGGTCGAGGCACGCAACCCTGAGCCCCTGCTGGAAGTACGCGCCGTCCTCGGTCTTGAAGTCGACAACGTGTCGCCGCCAACTGCACCACTGGGTGCCGTCCCCCGGACGCCACACTGCGGCGAGCCGCCCGTTATCGGTCGTCAGAGTGCCGAGGCGCTGCCCTTGGGCGAAGTAGGTCCGATCCCGGGCAGCGAAGTCGTCGCCCGACATGCCCCAGTGGACCCATTGTGTGCCGTCGCCGGGGCGCCATACGGCGGCGAACTTTCCGTCCTTGATCAGGAGGGTGGTGATGCGGAGTCCTTGTGGGAAGTAGGTGGAGTCCTTGGCTTTGACGTCGTCCTCCGACATGCCCCAGTGCACCCACTGCGTGCCGTCGCCCGGGCGCCATACAGTTGCGAAGGCATCGGTCATGGTGTCCCTCCTGTCAGGCGGCGGGTGAGGCGGTCGGCTCTATCACGCCCATTCCTCGCGTCTCGAGGCGTCTTGGAGCCTGGTGGCGGCGGTGAGGCTGGGTCGAGCACCGTCCCCGGGCCCCATCATGACGAAACCTTCTTCGCCTCTTCCAGTGCCTTCTCGTACTCCTTCTTGGCTACCGTCAGTCTCGCCTGAAGTTCGAGCATGGCGTCTCGACGCTCCTCGGCGGTTTCACCCGGATTTACCTGACCCAGCAAAGCCTTGACCGACGGCGTGTTCATGGCTGGGGTGTAAGGGTTCTCGGGATTCAGGAGATGCTCGACATGGTTGAGCGCCATCGAGATGGTCTGGACCCTTTCGAGAGCTTGCAGCAGCCTGTTCTGCGCCTCCTGCTCGGCAGGGCTGAGATTTACCTCGTCCGAATCTGAGTCCATGAGCGCCCATCCTTACCGTGAGGACTGTTCGCAGGCCGAGCGGTTGCGGCTATCGTCCGAGTTTAAGAACTTTTCGTCGGATCCACGTGACAACGGCCGGTTGTCCGACGCGGCGACGTGAATCTGCGGCGGCCAGGGCGAGCGGAGTTCATGGACGAGCTGCGAGGGGGCCACAGGTGCGGAACCTGCCGCGCCCACACCGACCAGCACGCGCAGCGGGCCGCCGGATCACCGGCGGCCCGCTGCGTCACAGGTCGTCGTATCGCTGAGCAGGCTGGCGGTCAGCTCGCGCAGACGGCGTACGCGCGCACCTTCCAGTTGCTGCTGAAGCCGTCCTCGTCCTCCGCGGCGCTGACGGTCACGGTGGTCGAGGTCGTGGGCAGCATCTGGGTCAGGCGCACCTGGCCGTCGCCGCCGAGGATCTCGCCGCCCACTCCGTGCACCCGGGTGCCGGGCGGGCAGGTGGCCACGGCCGACCGGGTGGCGGCGGAGTTGTAGAGGCTGTCGTTGATGACGCGCTGCTCACCGGGCAGCGGGTCGGCGCAGATCGCGGTGGCCTCCAGCCACCACGTGCCGGCGAAGCCGGTGCCGTCCTCGGCACCCGCCACCACGACGCTGTTCTGCTGGATGCGCAGATCCTCCAGGACGACCTCGCTGTTCGACGCCCCGACGACCGCGCCACCGACCCCGATGGCGTGCTTGCCAGGCGGGCAGGACTTCTCGAACCAGTTCGATGTGCCGAAGCTGCTGGGCGCCGAACTGCCGGACACGGTCACCAGGCCCGCGGGCGCGGGGGCGCACACCGCGCTCGCCGTGACCGCCCAGTCGCCGCCGACCCCGTTCTCGTCCTCACGGCCGGTCACCGAGTAGGTGTTGCCGTCGACCAGCGGCCGCATGATGTCCATGCCGACCTGCCCGAGGCCCGTGCCGGTGATCGCGCCGCCACCACCGATGACCTTGGTGCCGGACGGACACGTCGCGGGCTGCGACTTCGCGAAGGTGTTGCTGGGGCCGGTCGTCGTCTTGATGCTCAGGCCGGGCACCGCCGCCCCCGGCCCGGTGAGGACCACCTGGCCGAGCACGAGCGCGCTCAGCGCCGCCCCACCCACGGCGGCCGTCCGACGCGACCACCGGGTGCGGTTCGATCCCTCTCGCATGGTGTCTTTCCTTCCTGGGTTGTTCGTAGCGATGACACCGGTAGGAGCGCGGTGGGGTCGGGATGCCAACAGAAACTCCCGAAGAAAAAATTCGGCGGCTTTACTGGACGCGTCGAGGAGCAGCGAGGGACACGGATGGACACGGCGGCACAGGACGACACCGCACTGGTCGAGGCGATGCGCCGCGGCGAGCGGGCCGGGCTGGAGGGCATGTACCGGCGGTACGCCGACCGGCTGTACACGTACGCCCGGACCATGCTGCGCGAGCCGGAGGCCGCCGCGGACGCCGTGCACGACGCCTTCCTCACCGCAAGCCAGCGCATCGGCCAGCTCCGGGAGCCCGACCGGCTGCGCCCCTGGTTGTACGCGATCGTGCGCAACGAATGCCTCCGGCAGCTCCGGGAGCGGGCCCGCTCCCTGCCGCTGGAGGAGGCCGACGAGCCGGTGGCCGACGCCGTCGACCCGGCCACGGGCGTCAACGCCGAGCAGGTACGCGACCTGGTGCACAGTGCCGCTGCCGCGCTGAACCCGGGCGACCGCGAGGTGGTCCACCTGGCCATCCGCCACGACCTGTCGTCCGCCGACATCGGCGCGGCCCTCGGGGTGCCCGCGAACCACGCGCACGCCCGCCTGTCGCGCGCCCGTTCGCAGCTCGAACGGGCGCTGGGGGCGCTGCTGGTGGCCCGTACCGGGGCCCGGGACTGCCCCACCCTCGCCGGCCTGATCGACGGCTGGCAGGGGCGGCTCACGCCGACCCTGCGTAAGCGGGTCTCGCGGCACATCGAGAGCTGCGCGGTGTGCGGGCTGCTCCGACGGGAACAGCTCAGCCCGTCCGCGCTGCTGTCGGCGTACACGGCGCCGGCCTTCCTGGTCGTCGCGGACACGGTGTGGCCGAGGCTGGCCGAGGTCTGTGCGACCGATGTCCTGGCCGAGACGGCGGATGCTCCGGCGAGTCCGGTCACGGCCGACCCGGCGGCCGACCCGACGCGTGCGGCGGACCAGCCCTCCGCGGCGGAGATTGCCGGGCCGGCGGACGGACCGGTCGACGGGCCCGCGTCGGCGGCCGGCGGGACGGTGACCCCGGGCGGCGAGGCGGTGACCCCGGGCGGCGAGGCGGTGGCCCCGGGCGGCGAGGCGGTGCCGCGCGGTGCGGTGGTGCCGGGCGGTGCGGTGGTGCCGGGCGGTGCGGTGGTGCCGGGCGGTGCGACGCACCGTGCGATGGCGCCACGATCCGGCCGGTCTCGTACCACTCGGCCCGTCGCCGGTGCGGACCACGCGGTGCGGACGACCCCGCCGGGCCGCGACCGGCGCCGTCAGCGGATGGCCGCGACCGCGGCTCTGCTGATCCTTCTCGCCGTCCTCGGCACCTGGGCACTGACAACCGGTCGCCCGACCGCCGGCCGGGACGGCTCCGGCCGACCGGTGTCCGAGGCGCTCGCATCACCGGCCGGTGGTCCGGCGGAGCCTGCCGTCGCGCCGCAGCCGTCCGGCACGGCCACGCCAGCCGGCACCCGAGCCGACACGCCGGTGCCGGCCGGCGCCGCCGCCTCGACGCCCGGGACCGTGGCCGGGCCGGCGGGCGGTGACGGGGCCGCCCGGACCGATGCGCCCGCCGCGCCCGGTGTGGTGCCGGGTGGCACCGCACCGGCCACCTCCAGACCACCGACCGCGCCCCGGCCGACCGGCACACCGCAGGTCGCCGCGCCGTTCACGGTCTCCGCCACCGCGCGGGTGCGCTGTGGCGCGGATACGTACAGCCTCGTGGTGCAGGCCACCGGCAGCGCCACGCTCAGCGGTGCCGAGGTTCGCTGGACACCCACCGGGGGCAGGACGTCGGTCCGGGCCATGACGGCGGACGGCTCGTCGGCGCGGGCGACCGTCGGGCGGCTGCGGGCGCCGACGCTGACCTGGTCGGTACGGGCGACCACGGTGGACGGCCGCACGGCGCAGAGCGCGACCTACACGGTCACCGACCCGTGCGTGCGACCGGGATAGCCGGGACGGCGGCTGCGCGGGGCAGCCCGGAAGCGGGGGATTGGCATACGGTGCCGGGGTGGTGACCCTGAGGCTCGAGCCGATGACCGACAGGCAGTACCTCCGCTACCGGGAGCGGGCGGAGGAGAGCTACGCGCGGAACATCTGCGACTCCGGGGCGATGCCGCTGCCGGAGGCGCGCCGAAAGGCACAGGAGGACTACGGGAAACTGCTGCCCGACGGCCTGGCGACGGAGGGCCACCACCTGTGGACGGCCTACGACGGCGACGACGAGGTCGGCATGCTGTGGCTCCACGTCGAGCAGAAGTCGGACGGGCCGCACGCCTTCGGCTACGACTTCGAGGTGCGGGCGGACCTGCGGCGCAAGGGCTACGGCCGCGCCATGATCCAGGCGGTCGAGAAGTTGTGCCGGGAGCGGGGGGTCGTCTCTATCGGCCTGAGTGTCTTCGGCTTCAACCTTCCCGCCCGGACGTTGTACGAGCAGATGGGCTTCGAGGTGACGTCTCTCCAGATGCGCAAGCGGCTGTAGCCGGGGAGGACGGCACGCCGGTGCCAGCCGGCGGCCTCCGGCACGTGTCGCCGCGACCCCTCAGCCCGGCCGGTTCAGATCCCGTGGCGCGCGGCCCACTCGTCGGCGAGCATCGCGAAGACGAGTCCGGTGCTCCACCCGCCCTTGAAGAACTCGTTCTCGACCAGGCGGGCCTCCTGCCGCATCCCCAGCCGGCGCGCCAGCCGCGCCGACGTGTGGTTGCGCTCGTCGACCCGCGCGACGACGCGGTGCAGGCCGAGGTCCTCGAAGCCGAGGCGGAGCAGGGCCCGCGCCGCCTCGGTGGCGTACCCGTGACCGCCGAAGGCGGGATTCACCGCGTAGCCGAGTTCGCCGCTCGCGTGCAGGCGGCTGTGCCAGAACAGCACCACGTCGCCCACCAGCTCGCCGGTGTCGGCGACCTCGACGCCGAGCGTCAGCGACTGTCCCTCGTCGGTGAGTTCCCGGCGTGCCCACACCGACGAGATCCGGTCGACGACGACCTGGCGGGTCATCGGCTCGAAGGGCACGTAGCGGCACACGTCCGGTCGGCTGCGGTAGGCGAGCAGCGCGTCGACGTCACCGCCGGTCAGCGGCCGCAGCAGCAGCCGCTCGGTGCGGACCGGGTACTGCGGACGTAGGGCGACCTGCGTGGGAACCGACATCACGTCATCGTGCCACCTCCTCACCCCCGTACGCCGTCCGCAGCGCCCGGGCGCACAGCTCCTCGGCCGCCCCACCGCCGGACGGCCGGCGGATGTCGTACCGACGAGGTTGGATGAGGAGATGAGCTACGCGGAGGTCAACGGGCTGCGCCTGTGGTGGGAGGAGCACGGCGAGGGCCCGCCGTTGCTGCTGTTGCACGGCGGCTTCGGGGCGGTCGAGATGTTCTCGGCGATCCTGCCGGCCCTGGCCGGGCGTCGCCGGGTGATCGCGGTCGACCTCCAGGGGCACGGGCGCACCGCCGACGTCGACCGTCCGCTGCGTTTCGAGTCGATGGCCGACGACGTCGCGGCGCTGATCACCCGGCTCGGCCTGGCCGAGGCCGACCTGCTGGGTTATTCGCTCGGCGGCGGCGTGGCGCTGCGTACCGCGATCCAGCATCCGGCACTGGTGCGCCGGCTGGTCGTCGTCTCCGCGCCGTGCCGGCGGCAGGGCTGGTACCCGGAGGTGCTGGCGGGCATGCCCGAGCCCGACGAGGAGGCGGGCGAGCGGATGCGTGGCACCCCGCTGCACCAGCTCTACACGCGGATCGCGCCCCGGCCGGAGGACTGGCCCACGCTCTGGGCGAAGACGGGCGAGCTGCTGCGGCGCGACTACGACTGGTCGGCCGAGGTGGCCGCCCTCGTCGTGCCCACGCTGCTCGTCTTCGCCGACGCCGACTCGGTCAGCACCGCGCACATGGTGGAGTTCTTCGGGCTGCTCGGTGGTGGCCACCGGGACGCCGGCTGGGACGGCACCGACCGGCCGGCCTCCCGGCTGGCCGTGCTGCCCGGGCTCACCCACTACGACATCGCGGCCTCGCCGGCGCTGCCGGCCGCGGTCCTGCCGTTCCTGACCCATCCCGTGGCGACGCCCGGCTGACGCCGGGACCCGCCGGGCCGGGCTGGACGTGGGCCGGGGCCGGGCGCGGCGGGACCGGGAGCACCGCCGCGCCCGGCGCCGGGTCAGCTGGTGAAGCCGCCGTCCACGTTGACCACCGCCCCGGTGACGTAGCCGGCCTCCGGGCCGGCCAGGTGCGCGACGGTCGCGGCGATGTCGGCCGGCGCGGCATAGCGGCCGAGGGCGGTGAAGCCCGCGATCGCGGCGGCGTTCGGCCCGTCCGCGGGGTTGGCGTCGGTGTCCGTCGGCCCCGGATTCACCAGGTTGGCCGTGATCCCGCGCGGCCCGAGTTCCCGGGCGAGGCCCCGGGTCAGGCCGACCAGCGCGGTCTTGCTCATCGAGTAGAGCGACAGACCGGGGAAGACGGCCCGCTCCCCGACGTTGCTGCCGATGTTGATGATCCGGCCGCCCTCGGTGAGGTGGCGCGCGGCGGCCTGCGCGGCGAGGAAGGGGGCCCGGACGTTGACCGCGAGCGTCCGCTCCACCTCGTCGTCGCCCAGTTCCGTCACCGGGCCGACCAGGAAGACCCCGGCGTTGTTGACCAGGATGTCCAGCCGGCCCAGCTCCGCGGCCGTCCGGTCGACCGCGTCGCGGACGGCGGCCGGGTCGGCGCTGTCGGCCCGGACCGCCAGCGCCCGTCGGCCGAGCGCCTCGACCTGCTTGACCACCATCGCCGCGCGGTCGGTGGAGTGCTCGTACGTGATCGCCACGTCGGCCCCGTCCTGCGCCAGGCGCAGGGCGACGGCGGCGCCGATGCCCCGGGCGCCGCCGGTGACCAGGGCGACCTTTTCGTTCAGTGTCGTCATGCCAATGATCGTCGGTGGAGCGGCCGATCCCGGTCTGGCGGCGATCGGACGCCTCGTTCCGGGGCCGACGCGGGGTCCGATTCCCGCGTCCGCCCCCGGCGGCCCGGTTACCCGGCTTCGGCGGGGCGGGCGTAGTGGAGGATGACGACTCCACTGTCGAACGGGCGGGTGCCCACCAGGTCGAACCGGCGCGGGTCGAACCCGCGGTCGGCGAGCGGGATGCCGCTGCCGATCACGTACGGGTTGAGCTTGATGATCAACTCGTCGACCTCGGGCAGGAGCTGGCCGGCGAGCTGGCCGCCGCCGCAGAGCCAGATGTCGCGGCCGGGCTGGCGCTTCAGCTCGCGGACGAACTCGACCGGGTCGGTGGAGACGATCTCCACCTCCGGCTCGGCGGCCGGGGGCAGGGTGCGGGAGAAGACGTACTGCTTCAGGTGGGCGTACGGGCTGGTGACGCCGATCTTGAGGGCCGGGTCGTAGGTGGCCCGGCCCATCACCAGGGCGTCGAAGCGGCCCGCCGGCTCGTCGATGCCGAACTGCGGGTGGGTGAACGTGGGGAGCGTCTGCGACCAGTTCGCCGCCAGGTGCGCGGCCACGTCGGCGTCCAGGCGGAGGAAGTCGGGCGACCCGTCGGGGGCGGCGATGAAGCCGTCGAGGGTGCTGGCGACGTAGTACACGAGCTTGCGCAAACCGGTTCCCCAATCACTACTGGTGTCGTGGACGAATGTACTACAGCCGTCGTGGATCCTGCTAGGGTCTTTTCATGGCACGGAACGTGGAGCGACGGGCGGCCCTGGCGGACGCGGGGCTGCGGGTGCTGGCGGCAACGGGGGCGCGGGGGCTCACCCACCGGGCGGTCGACGCCGAGGCGGGCGTGCCCACGGGCACCGCCTCCAACTACTTCCGCTCGCGCGACGCCCTGCTCGGCGCGCTCGGCGAGCGGATCATGGAACGGTTCGCCCCGGACGAGGGGGTCCTGGCCGAGCTGGGCGCCCGCGAGCCGTCGCTGGAGCTGTTCGTCGACTACCTGCGGTACATCGTGGAGCGGACCACCCGGCAGCCCGACCTCACCCGGGCCCTGATCGAGCTGCGGCTGGAGGCGGTCCGCCGGCCCGACCTGGCGCGGGTCCTCGGCGACACGCTGCGCCGGGGCTACCGCGACGACGTCGCGTTCCACATCGCGTCCGGGTTGCCGGGCGGCGCGTTCGAGGTCGCCCTGTTGCACTACGCCATGGACGGGCTGCTGCTCGATCTGCTCAGCACGTCCATCGACGCCGGTTTCGACCCCGACGAGGTGATCGTGGCGTTCGTGTCCCGACTGGTGGGCGGCGCGACCGAACGGTGACCCACGGAACGTGACCACGCCCGGACACCGGGACCCGGACACGCCGGGGTGCGTCGCCCCGCCCGGGTCGGCCGCCCAGGAGTGTTCCCCGGCGCAGCGGGAAACCGTCCCCGGACGCACCTGGGGAGGAGCGACCGATGACGCGTGGCGGCGGACTGACGATCGGCGTGCTCGGCTCGTACGGGGGCCGCAACCTCGGCGACGAGGCGATCCTGACCGGCCTCCTGGCCGACCTGCGGGAGCAGGAGCCGGACGGGCGGATCATCGTCTTCTCCCGTAACCCCGAGCACACCCGGGTCGCCCACCCCGACGTCGAGGCGGTGCCGTGGGAGGGGATCAGCCGCACCGACTCCGCGCTGGTCCTGGGCGAGCTCGACGTGCTGATCCTCGGCGGCGGCGGCATCCTCTACGACCGGGAGGCCCGCCGCTACCTGCGGGTGGTCCGGGTCGCCCAGGAGCGCGGGCTGCCGTTGCTGACGTACGCGGTGGGGGTCGGGCCGCTCAGCGAGAGCATCGACACCGGGATGGTGCGGGAGACCCTGGCCAACGCCGCCCAGGTGACCGTGCGGGACCAGGAGTCCCGGATGGTGCTGGAGGAGGCGGGGCTGCTCAACCCGATCACGGTCACCGCGGACCCGGCGTTCCTGCTCGAACCCGAGGACTTCCCGGCAGAACTGCTCCGCGAGGAGGGCGTGCCGGCCGGGAAGCGGCTGGTCGGGATGAGCGTACGGGAGCCGGGCCGGGCCGCCGAGCGGCTCGACGTCGACGGCTACCACCGCCTGCTGGCCCAGATCGGCGACTTCCTCGTGCACCGGATCGACGCGTACGTGCTCTTCGTCCCGATGGAGCGCGACGACATCCGGCACTCGCACGGCGTGTTGTCGCACATGACTGCCGCCGAGCGGGGCCGGATCCTGCACGGCAGCTATCAGCCCGAGCAGGTGCTCGGGCTGATGCGTCACTTCGACCTGGCCGTCGGCATGCGGCTGCACTTCCTGATCTTCGCCGCGATGGTCGGCACGCCGTTCCTGCCGCTGCCGTATGCCGGCAAGGTCTTCGACCTGGCCCAGCGGCTCGGTGTGCCGGCGCTGCGGGGCGTGGAGCGGGAGGTGGAGGGCCCGCTGCTGGCCGAGGTCGACCGGCTCTGGGACGAGCGGGAGAAGCGGGCCGAGGCCACCGCCCGGCGGGTGGCCGGCGTGTGCGACGAGGCCCGGGGGACCTCGCAGGTCACTCGTGCGGTGCTGGAGAGCCTCCGCGCCCGCACCCTGAGCGGGGTGGCCTGAGGGGCGACGCCCACCGGCCCCGTCCCGCCGCCGAACCCGGGTCCGGGCCCCGGGTCGGCTCAGACCGCCGCCGAACCCGGGCCCCGGGCCCGGCTCAGACCGCCGGGCCGCGCCAGCAGTAGCGCCACCGGTCGGCCCCGGCATCCACGGACTCCAGCTCGTAGATCTCCGCCTCGGCCAGCCCTTCCGGGCCGAGGTGGTGGTGGGTCAGCGGCGGGCGGCCGTTCGTGTCCAGCTCGACGGTGACCGTCTCGCCGTCGGCCGGGCCACCCACCAGCGGGATTTCTGCCGTTGATGCCATGCGCCCATCCTGCCCCGCCCGGCCCGACCCCGCAGCGGATAGCGCGGCAGCGTGCGGGCCTGCCGGACGGCACGGCGAGGGGCAGCGCGCGGGCCCGCCGGACGACTAGGGTCCGTGGATGGCGGAGATTCGGATCGACCCCACGCTCGGCCCGGTGCTGGCCCGTACGGGCGACGAGCGGGCCGTGCTCGAAGCGTTCCTCGATTTCCACCGTGGTGTGCTGCTGCGCAAGCTGCGCGGGCTGTCCGACGCCGACGCGGCCCGCCGGCTGGTGCCCTCGGCCACCACCGTCGCCGGCCTCGTCAAGCACCTGACCCTGGTGGAGCGGAACTGGTTCCCGTGCCTGCTCGCCCCCGGCCCGGGCGACGTCTACCTCACCTCCGAGGAGGACGCGTCGGCGAGCTTCGCGCTGACGGCGGAGGACACCGTCGAGCGGCTCGCCGGGGCGTACGAGCGGGCCTGCGCCCGGTCTCGGGAGGTCGCCGCGCGGTTCGACCTCGACCACGTCGTCCCGCACCCGCAGCTCGGCGAGGTCTCGCTGCGCTGGATCCTGGTGCACATGGTCGAGGAGACCGCCCGGCACGCCGGGCACGCCGACATCCTCCGCGAGCTGACCGACGGCGCCACCGGCGCCGTCTGACGGCCACCCGGGAGGCCGTGCCGCCCACACCCCTGACGTCAGGGGCGCGGCAGCAGGTCGGCCGGGTACTCCATGCCGTCGTGGGTGCAGGCCGCCGCCGCGACCCGGGCCCCGTACGCCGCCGCGGCGGCCGGCGGTGCGCCGCGCAGCCGCGCGGCGATCACGCCCGCCGCGAACGCGTCCCCGGCGCCGTTGGTGTCGACGACCGGGGCGGGCGCCTCGGCGGCGGGCACCCGGGTCGGCCCGCCGTCGCCGGCGTGCAGGTCGGCGCCGTCCGCCCCGTGGGTCACCAGCACCGTGCGGGGCGCCAGCGCGGCGGCCAGCGCGGCGGAGCCCGCGCCCAGCCGGACCCCGCTGACGAAGACCACGTCGGCCGCCTCGGCGAAGGGGCGGTGGTAGGCGTTCTCGCCGTCCCAGTCGTGCAGGTCGGTGGAGAGGACGGCCCCGTCGGCGAGCCCGGCGCGCAGGGCGGGCAGCAGGGGAGGGACCCAGTCCATGATCGACAGATGCACGTGCGCCGACTCGCGGACCAGCGCCGCCAGCTCGGCCGCCGCGAACGGCGCCGGCCCCCGCCACGGACGCGGGTCGTAGAGCGACATCCGCCGCCCCGCCGGGTCCACCATGTTCACCGACCGCCGGGTGCCCGCCGGGGCGTCGCCGAGCACGGCGTGCACACCGGTGCGGGCCAGCGCCGCCCGGACCACGTCCCCGGCCGGGTCCGCGCCGAGGACGTCGACCACCGCCACCCGGAGCCCGAGCGCGTGCGCGGCGAGCGCCAGCCCGGAACCGGTGTTGCCGATTCGCAGCTCGATGGGGTCGACGGTGACGGAGTCCGCGGCGGGCAGCGGGATCGCGGGCACCCGCACCCGCACGTCCACGCCGAGGCCGCCGATCACGAGGAGGTCGAACATGCAGCGACCCTAGCCGGAGCGGGTCAGCCAGGGCGCTGCCGGCCGACCCGCTCCGAGGGTCACTCCAGCGGCTGGGGCTCGAGCTGATCGGGCGCGGGGGCGGTGCGCTGCCGCGGCGCCGTCGTCCGGCGGACCGCCGGGCCCTCGACCAGCGCGAGGTCGAAGACGTTGCGGAAGAGCCGGGACATCGCCGCGTCGGTCGCCAGCGCCCCGGCGAAGGTGATCGAGGACGCGCTGAAGACGAAGCCGCCGTTGGGCTTCTCGACCAGCACCATGGCCGCGCCGCCGCCGGTGTTCTGCCCCCGGGCGATGACCTCGGTCGAGTCGGCCTCGCCGTCCAGGCCGAGCATGGCGTCGGTCTCCCAGCCGCTGGCCGCGCCGTTGTAGCCGGCGAGGCCGAAGCGGCTGCCCACGGCCAGGCCGGTGCCGGCCAGCAGCTCGTGGTCGCGCAGGACCGCGTACGGGGCGAAGGTGAACCAGCTGGCGCTGGTGTAGTTGACCCCGACGAGTTGCGAGGCGGGCAGGCCCAGCGAGTTGTAGGTGTCCCGCCGCCCCTCCGGGGTGCGGAACGTGACGGCGCTGCGGTCCGCGCTGAACCGCACCCGCTCGTAGAGACCGTTGCCGCCGGCGTAGATCACCCGGCCGCCGCCGGCGAGGTAGTCGGCGAGGTGCTGGCGCATCTCCTCCGACCAGTACTCGGGGTGGCTGCCGAGCACCAGCACCCGGTACCGGGCCAGCCAGTCGCCGGAGACGTGCAGGTCGGTGTCGTCGTAGCAGTCGAACTCCAGCCCCTGCCGGGTCATCCAGCGCATCAGCAGCACGTCCGACCAGAGGGTGTGCTCCAGGTTGCCGGTCGCCTCGACGTTCAGCTCCGTCGACGGCCGGCGCAGCGAGAACGTGCGCGTCCCCGCCATGTCCCCGCAGTACTGGTAGTGCCCGCCCCAGGTGTTGTACGCGTGGTAGGTGTTCGTCGGCAGCAGCATCGCGATGTCGTGCCGGGGCGTCGCCGGCTTCACCACGAACGGCACGTGCCGGCGCAGCTTGTGCGGGCCCTCCAGCCGGGCCGCGTACAGGCCGGACGGCCAGCTCTCGGGGATCGACAGCGTCAGCGTGTCCGACCAGTCGCAGCCCGACTGGAGGTAGCCGGTCGGCAGCACCTGGAGCCTGCCCGTCACGCCGGTCGGGTTCTTCACCACCTCCGGCTCGCCCTCGCTCGGCGCCACCCGCACGACCGACGCGGTGAGCGCCGGGAAGGTGGTGGAGACCGCGATCCGCGCGGTCGAGCCGGCGGTCACGGTCGGCGTCCGCGCGTACCCCTGGAGGGCGGCCTGGCTCTGCAGGGTGAAGCCGCTGCCGACGGTGCGGCCGGAGCCGCCGTTGGCCCAGGTCGCCCGCCGGTCGGTGCCCGCCTTGGACCAGTTGGTGATCCGGTAGGTGACCAGGCTGCCGGTGGCGCGCCGGGTGGGGTCGCTCGGCTGCACGCCGTAGAGGGTGCCCTGCCCGACGCAGATCAGCCCGTTGACGGTCAGCTCGTTGAAGCCGCTGCCGATCCGGATGCCGGAGCCGGCCGCCCACCTGCCGCCGCCCAGGTGCTGGTACCAGTAGATGGCGCCGTGCCGGTACGCGTAGATCACCCCGGAGCCGTCCGCCACGCCCTGGAAGCTCTTGAAGCCCCGGGTGATCCGGCTGCCGCCGGTCCACTTCCCCGTCGCCGGGGTGTACTGGTAGCCGTACAGGTCGCCGTCGGCGTCGACCCCGTAGACCGTGCCGCCGAAGCCGAAGAGGCGGGGGAACTTCTGGAAGCCGCTGCCGATCTGCCTGCTGCCGCTCCAGTAGCCGGCCCCGGTGGTGTAGTTGGTGCAGACGTAGCGGTAGTAGTGGATCGTGCCGTCCGCCCGCACCCCGTAGAGCGAGCCGTCGGCGCTGCCGAGGACCGTGCGGAACTGGTGCCAGCCCGAGCCGATCTTGCGGCCGGAGCCGGTGGCCCACCCGGTCACGCCGGTCTGCCAGCCCCAGTGCCGGTACCAGAGCAGCGACCCGTCGGCCTGGATGGCGAAGATGACCCCGTTCCCGCCGCCCACGAGCTGGATGAACCGCTGCTCGGGGTCGTAGCCGGGGCCGTCGGCCCGGGCGGGCGCGGCGGGCGCCGCGAGCACCGAGGGCGCGGCGGTGGCCGCGGCCAGCGCGCCACCCGAGGCCAACACACGACGCCGGGTTATCCGACGGTGGACGCGCAGTGACATTTGTGAAGAACCTTCCCCGTTGTCGAGCCAGCGCAATCTAGCCGCCGGCCGAGGGCCGCTGGGGGAGGGGTGAGGGGGCGGCGTCGAAAGTCGTTCGGAAAGCGGCGAAGACCGGCCGACCGGACGATCCGGGCCCGTCCGGCGCCTCGGCCACACCGGGCACGGCGTGCGCTCGGGGTCGCGGCCGGCCCGATATCCTCGCCGGGTCGTCACGAGGAGGGGGACGCGTGCTGGTCGTCCACGGGGTGTGGCGGTGGGGCGTCGGGCTCGCTGTCTGGGCCGAGGACAGCACGCTGCCGGCCCGCGCGCCGCGCCGCCCCGGCCGCGCGCCCCGGGAGCGGCCGCACCCGTTCGCGGCCGGCCACCCGACGCTGGCCACCGCGCTGGCCGAGGCGGCCGATCCGGCCGACCTCGGCACGGCGCTGCTCACCCTCCCCACCCGGGCGGGCTCGCCGCTGGACTCGCCGGAGCTGGTCCGCACCGCCGTCGCGGAGCCGGTCCGTGGGCCGGTCACCCTCGCCGGGTGGCGCGTTCCGGTCCTCCGGTACGCCCCGGACGCCGCCCTGGCCCTGCTGCGCGGGCTCGACGGGCTGGCCGTCGTGCCCGGCGCGACCCTGCGCCACCTCGCCGAGCTGGCCGACTTCGCGGTCGAGCTGGCGGCCCGGGGCCGGGTCCTGCCCGGCCTCGCCGCCCCGGCGCCGGCGGGCTCCACCGACGGCGCCCCCGCGTCGACCCTGTCCACCGACGGCGCCCCCGCGCCGACCGGGCGGCCCGAGGGCGCGGGCAGGTCGGGGAAACCCGGCCACGACGGCACGCGCCGGCGCGCGTCGCAGGACGGCGACTGGTCCACCGTGGACGGGCAGCGGGTGCGGGTCGCCGCCCGGGCGGTGTGGCGGCCCCTGCTGACCGGCACGGACGCCGCCTGGGCGCGGGCGCTGGCGCTGGCCCTGCCGCCGGCCGCGCGCGCCACCGCCAACGCGCCGGCCCGCCCGGGCGCCACCGCCAACGCGCCGGCCCGCCCGCGCGCCACCGCCAACGACGGGCCGGGCATCGACGACGGGCCGGGTGCGCTGGTCGCCGACGCGCTCGACGCGCTCACGGACGCCGCGGTCCGGGCGGCTCTCGCGGAGACCGCGCTGGCCCGGGGCGTACGCCCGAACGGCGCCGTGCCGGCCTGGCTGGCCGCCCTCTCCGGACCGGTCCGGGACTTCGCTGCCGAGCCGGCCGCGCTGGACACCCTCCGTGCCGAGCTGGCCGCCTGGCAGCGCGACGCGGCCGGCGGCGCGGTGCGGGCGAGCTTCCGCCTGGTCGAGCCGCCCGCCGACGAGATCGCCGAGCCGGTCGTCGTGGTGCCGGCCGACCCGGCGGCACCGGTCGCGACGAGCGGGACGTGGCGGGTCGAGTTCGGGCTCCAGGCGGCCGACGAGCCGAGCCTGCACGTGGACGCCGGGCAGGTCTGGCGGGCGCCGGAGACCGTCGCCGGGCTGGCCGGCCGGCGGGACGACCCGCAGGAGACCCTGCTCGCCGAGCTGGGCCGGGCCAGCCGGCTCTGGCCCGAGCTGGACACCGCCCTGCGCACCGCGACGCCGGAGGCGCTGGAGCTGGACGTCGAGGGCGCGCACCGGTTCCTCCGCGAGGGCGCGCCGGTGCTGCACGCCGCCGGCTTCGCCGTGCTGCTGCCGTCCTGGTGGCGGCGCCCGTCGTCGCGGCTGGGCGCCCGGTTGCAGGCCCGCAGCCGGACCGCTCCCGGCACCGTCGCCGCAGACGGCGGGGTCGGGCTGGACGCCCTGGTCGACTACCGCTGGGAGGTGGCCCTCGGCGACCAGCCGCTGACGGCCGAGGAGTTGGCGTCGCTGGCCGC
Organism: Micromonospora sp. NPDC023814; assembly: GCF_040639595.1. Classification (NCBI taxonomy): domain Bacteria; kingdom Bacillati; phylum Actinomycetota; class Actinomycetes; order Micromonosporales; family Micromonosporaceae; genus Micromonospora; species Micromonospora sp. NPDC023814. The sequence goes on along the minus strand of NZ_JBFAAF010000009.1, from coordinate 41,923 downwards.
GCTGAAGACCCCGCTGGTGCGGCTGCGCGGGCGGTGGGTGGAGCTGGACCCGAAGCGCCTCGCGGCCGGCCTGCGGCTGCTCCGTTCCTCCGGCGAGCTGACCGTCGCCGACCTGCTCCGCCTGGGCCTGGCCGACGGCGGTCAGCCCGACGCCCTGCCGGTGCTGGAGGTGAGCGCGGACGGCGCGCTCGGCGACCTGCTGGCCGGGGCGGTGGAGCGGCGCCTCACCCCGCTCGATCCGCCGCCCGGGTTCCACGGCACGCTGCGGCCGTACCAGCGGCGGGGGCTGGCCTGGCTGGCGTTCCTGCAGTCGCTCGGGCTCGGCGGGGTGCTCGCCGACGACATGGGGCTCGGCAAGACGGTGCAACTGCTCGCCCTGCTCGCGCAGGACCCGCCGGAGGCCGGCCCGACGCTGCTGGTCTGCCCGATGTCGCTGGTGGGCAACTGGCAGCGGGAGGCGTCCCGGTTCACGCCGGGGCTGCGCGTACACGTGCACCACGGCGCGGAACGGGCGCGGGGGGCGGCGTTCGTGACGGCCGTGCACGAGGCGGACCTGGTCGTCACCACCTACTCGGTGGCGGCCCGGGACGCGGTCGACCTGGCCGGCATCGACTGGCACCGGGTGGTGGTCGACGAGGCCCAGGCGATCAAGAACGCCGCCACCCGGCAGGCCGAGGCGGTCCGCGCGCTGCCCGCCCGGCACCGGATCGCGGTGACCGGCACGCCGGTGGAGAACCGGCTGGCCGACCTCTGGTCGATCATGCAGTTCGCCAACCCGGGCCTGCTGGGCCCGGCGGCGACCTTCAAGAAGGCGTACGCGGAGCCGATCGAGCGGCACGGCGACGCCGAGGCGGCCGAGCGGTTGCGCCGGATCACCGGCCCGTTCGTGCTGCGCCGGCTCAAGACCGACTCCTCGATCATCTCCGACCTGCCGGAGAAGCTGGAGATGGAGGTGCTCTGCAACCTCACCGCCGAGCAGGCGTCGCTCTACCGGGCGGTGGTCGACGACATGCTGGCCCGGATCGAGTCCAGCGACGGCATCGAGCGGCGCGGGCTGGTGCTGGCCACCATGACCCGGCTCAAACAGGTCTGCAACCACCCGGCCCAACTGCTGCGCGACGGCTCGGCGCTGGACGGCCGCTCCGGCAAGCTGGCCCGGCTGGAGGAGATCCTGGACGAGGTCCTGGCGGCGGGGGAGCGCGCCCTGCTGTTCACCCAGTACGCCGAGTTCGGCGGCATGCTGCGCGGCCACCTGTCGGCCCGGTTCGGCCGGGAGGTGCTCTTCCTGCACGGCGGCGTCGGCAAGGCCGACCGGGACGCGATGGTCACCCGGTTCCAGTCCCCGGACGGGCCGGCGATCTTCGTGCTGTCGCTCAAGGCCGGCGGCACCGGGCTCACCCTCACCGCGGCCAACCACGTGGTGCACGTCGACCGGTGGTGGAACCCGGCCGTCGAGGACCAGGCCACCGACCGGGCCTTCCGGATCGGCCAGCGGCGCCGGGTGCAGGTCCGCAAGTTCGTCTGCGCCGGCACGGTGGAGGAGAAGGTGGCGGCGCTGATCGCCGACAAGCGGAGCCTGGCCGCCTCCGTCGTCGGCACCGGCGAGCAGTGGGTCACCGAGCTGTCCACCGCGCAGCTGCGTGAGCTGTTCACCCTGGAGGCCGGGGCGGTGGTGGAGTGAGCGGGCAGCCCGAACGCGACGGCGGGGCGACCGGCCGGTTCGCCGACTACGGCCGGCCGCGCCGGGTCGACGGCGGGCTGCGGGCCCGCAGCACCCGGGGCGCCATCGGCCGGTCCTGGTGGTCGCGGCGCTTCCTGGAGGTGCTGGAGTCGTTCGCCCTCGGCACCCGGCTGACCCGCGGCCGGGCGTACGCGCGGGCCGGCCAGGTCGTCCGCCTGCACGTCGCCCCGGGCACCGTCAGCGCCGTGGTGCAGGGCTCCCGCGCGCAGCCGTACGAGGTGAGCATCGCGCTGACCCCGTTCCCGCCGGCGCTGTGGTCCCGCGTCGAGGCGGACCTGGCCGCCCAGGCGTTCTTCAGCGCCCGGCTGCTCGCCGGCGACCTGCCCCCGGAGCTGGAGGAGCTTTTCGCGGCGGCCGGCGCCCCGCTCTTCCCGGCCGGGGTGGCGGAGCTGCGCCAGCGGTGCAGCTGCCCCGACTTCGCCGTGCCGTGCAAGCACCTCGCGGCCACCTTCTACCTGCTGGCCGAGGCGTTCGACGCCGACCCGTTCCAGCTGCTGCACTGGCGCGGCCGGGGCCGGGCCGAGCTGCTCGAACGGCTGCGCGCCCTGCGGTCCGGGACCGCCGGGGGCGCCGACCCGCCGGCCGGCCCGTCCACCGTGCCGCCGGGCGGCGACATCGGCACCGGTCCGTCCGCCGTGGAGCGCCGCGATGCCGGCGCCGGGCCGTCCACCCCGGAGTCCCGCGATGCCGACGTCGGGCCGTCCACCGTGGAGCGCCACGATGTCGGCGGCGGGCCGTCCATTGTGGACCAGGGCGGCTCCGGCGGCCGGCCGGACACCGTGGACCCCCCGCCGGTCGGGGCCGCGCGGGCGCTCGCCGGCCTGCCGCCGGCGCCGCTGGCCGAGTCGGTCGACCGGTTCTGGCTGCCGCCCGTCCCGCTGCCCGACCGGCCGCCCAGCCTGGCGACCGGGCCCGACCTGCTGCTGCGGCAGCTCGGCGCGCCGGCCCCCGCCATCGGCGGGCCCGGCCTGGTCGAACGGCTGCGGCGGGCGTACCGGCTGCTCGGCCGGTGAGCCTTCCCCTCCGGCGGATCGCCGGCCGGTGTCACCCGGTGCGGTGCCGGCGGCGCGGCATGGCCGCGCCGGCCGGCGGATCGCCGGCCCGCCGGGACCGTCTTCGCCCGGTCACAGCCAGCGGCGGCGGAACCGCCACATGAGTGCGGCGTTGGCCACCAGCACCACCGCGCAGATGGCCCCCGCCAGCCGGCCGGCCAGCACGGTCATCGCCGGGAGCGAGGCCCACAGCACGATGGTCAGAAGCATCAGCCACCGGCTCCGGCGGGCCCGGGCCCGGTGGTCGAGCCGGGCGAAGAACGCCGGGTCACTCTCCCGGAGGTGACGGGTGATCTGCTCGAACCTGCGCTGATCCTCTTTGCTGAGCATGTGCCTTCCCCTCACGCGTTCAGCGGTTCGGCGGCATACCCGCTGCGGCGGCGGCTCACGCTCTCGTCCTGGTGCTACTTTGCCGCCCGCCGGGGCGGCGGCGTGCCGAGCCCGTGGAAAGGGCGCTTCAGGGCAGGCTTATCCGCACCTTAAATTTGCCTGTGTCACTGAACGCGGCGGCAAGCGCCGGCTGGCCGGAAATCGTTACGTCCGGCCTGTGACGTGCCGCGTACGCCCTGCTCGGGAGGTCCGTGCCGGGCCGGGCGGAAAACCGCGCCCGCCGCGCCGCGCTGAGGGCCGTCTTAAGTGCCCTCGTGAGCGCTCTCCGCGCTTGCTTGATGGCCCCTGGGGCCTTGGTTACCGTCCCGTAAACCCCCTCAGGCACGAGTCGCCGCACCTGCACCCCCCTTGCCAGACCGCAGTCGTCGCGGCGCGTGGAGAACGGATTGGTACATGGCCGACCAGAATGTGCCACCACGTCGACCGTGGGACGACCGCGGCCGGGACGGACGCCAGCACCCCGCCTACCACGGACACCGCGACAGCTACCCCGCGCCGTACGGCCACGACGCCCCCGCCCGGCACCCCGGTGGACACCCGGTCGACCCGCGCGGGCCGTACGCCCACGCCGGCCACCCGGCCGCGCGCGGCCCGCAGTGGGTCGGCCCGGACGGCTTCGCCCACCAGGCCGCCACGCCGTCGGCCGGCGCCGGACTGCCCAACCTGGACGATGACGACGAGCCGGGCCGGGGGGTCGGCCGGCGCAGGGCCCTCGCGACCCTCGGCGGCACCGCCGCCGTCGTCGCGGGCGGCGCGGCCCTGGCGATGACCCCGCAGGTCCGCAGCCTCTTCGGCGACGACGTGGCGGCCGGCGACGCCACCGGCACCACGGTGACCGACGGCACCCCCGCCCGTCCGAGCGGGCAGCAGCCGAGTACGGTGCGCACCTACACCGAGCAGAACGAGAGCTACATGGGCTCCCGGGCCGGCGAGGCGCTGAAGAAGAACAGCCCGGCCGGTGGCCGTACCTTCTCCGGGCCGGCGGCCGCCGCCGCGGGGACCAGGGTGACCGTCAAGACCGTGCTCGCCAAGGACCCGGTCCTGCACCTGGCCCGCCGTGCCACCTTCGGCGCCACCCCGCAGGTCGTCGCCGAGATCAAGGAACGTGGCATCGACGGCTGGCTGCGCTGGCAACTCGACCCCGACCGGATCGCCCCGACGAAGGCCGAGCTGAAGCTCGCCGAGCTGCCGACGCTGAAGCTGACCACGGCGCAGCTGCGCGAGCAGCGCGCCCGGCTCGACGAGCGCGGCGCCCAGCCGGAGAAGGAGATGGTGGACGCCACCATCGCCCGGCAGATCTGGTCGAACCGGCAGCTCTTCGAGGTGATGGTCGACTTCTGGAACGACTTCCTGCACGTCGCCGCGGACTTCGACGGCGGCGAGGCGTACCGCGCCTCCTTCGACCGGGACGTCGTCCGGGCGCACGCCCTCGGCAGCTACCCGGAGATGCTGCTCGCCGCGAACCGGCACCCGGCGCTGCTGCTCTACCTCAACCAGAACGACTCCCGCGCCGACGCGGTCAACGAGAACCTGGCCCGGGAGAACCTGGAGCTCTACTCGGTCGGCGTCGACGGCGGCTACACCGAGAAGGACGTCCGGCAGGCGGCGCTGTTGCAGACCGGCCGGGGCGTCAACGACGGGAAGTACGTGTTCCGCCCCGAGCGGCACTACGTCGGCAAGGTGAAGATCCTCGGCTTCACCCACGCGAACAACTCGAAGGACCCGAAGAAGGCCGAGGCGGCCATCGACGCGTACCTGACCCACATCGCGCTGCACCCGTCGACCGCGAGGTACGTGGCGCGGAGCCTCGCCACCCGGTTCGTCTCCGACACCCCGCCGAAGTCCCTCGTGGACCGGCTGGCCCGGACCTACACCGCCAACAAGGGCATGGTCAAGCCGCTGCTGATGACGCTGTTCAGCTCCTCGGAGTTCTGGGCCGCGGTGGGGCAGAAGGTGCGCCGGCCGATGGAGTACCTGGTCGCCTCGTACCGCGCCCTGGGCGTCTCGCCGGAGGCCTCCCCGAAGCACGACAACGGCGACAACAGGCGCACCCCGTACGCCCGGGGGCTGCGGCAGATCCACGACAAGATGCGCGAGCTGGGCCAGTACCCGATGGGCCAACCCACCCCGGACGGTTACCCGGACGTCTACGTCGCCTGGACCTCCGCCGGCACGATGGTCAACGGCTGGAACGAGGCGGGCGACCTGGTCGCGGGCCGCCGCACCACCTTCACGTACACCCGGCCGGAGAGGCTGCTGGCCAGGCCGCCGGCGACCGCCGGGGCGTACGTGGACGCGCTGGCCCTGCGGCTCGTGGGCCAGAAGCTGAGCGCCAGGGAACGGGCGCTGATCCTCGGCGTGGCCGGCGTGTCGGCCGGCGCCCGGGTCGACGCCACGTTCAACGGGGCAGTCACCGCCGTCGCGCGGGCGATCCTCGCTTCCCCCCAGCACCACCTCCGGTGAGGCACCCGATGGAGAAGACTGTGCACACGTTCCCCCTGCACCCCGAATGCCCCGACCTGCGGCGGCTGGCCGACAACCCCGCCGAGGCGCTGCTGCGGGCGGAGGCCGACATCGTCGCCGCCGAGAACGCCGCCGAGGCCGACCGCTACCGGCGGCTGGAGAACCTGGAGGAGGCCCAGCAGGACGGCCGCGGCGTCACCCGGCGGACCTTCGTCGCAGGCGCCGCCGCCACCGCCACCGCCCTGGCCACCGCCCAGTTCGTCACCACCTCGGCGTCGTTCGCCGCCACGAAGACCGGCACCCTGATCCACGTGTTCCTCTACGGCGGGCTCGACGGGCTGAGTCTGGTCGCGCCGGCCGACGACCCGGTGCTCGCCAAGGCCCGCCCCGACCTGCTGCTCGGCGGCGACTCCCTGGCGGCGGGCCGCGGCTTCAAGCTGACCAGCGCGTTCAAGCCCCTGGAACGGTGGCTCAGGAGCGGGAACCTCGGCTTCATCCCGGCCGTCTCCGACGAGCGGCTGTCGCGCAGCCACTTCCAGGCCGCCGACGCCTGCAACCTCGGCGGCCTGCCCAGCGAGACCGGCGGCCGGGGCTGGCTCGACAGCCTCGTCGACACGCTCGGCACCGGCACCGCGTTCCGCAGCGTCGGCATCGGCAGCACCCTGCCCCGCTCGCTCGTCGGCACCAACGGCGCGCTGTCGCTGAACAGCGTCGGCTCGCTGCGGCTCAACGGCGACGACCGGTACCGGGCCGCGACCGAGAAGGCGATCAAGGGGCTGTTCACCGGGATCAACCACCCCGTGCAGGAGGCCGTGCAGGACGGCCTGGGCGCGCTGGCCACCGCGCAGCGCCTCGCCGCGAAGCCGTACCGGCCGGCCGAGGGCGTCGAGTACCGGGGCGTCGGCTCCGCCTTCCAGCAGCTCGCCCAGCTCATCAAGGGCGGCGCGAACGTGCGGGTCGCCACCGTCGGGATGGGCGGCTACGACACCCACGAGAACCAGGGCACCCGCGACGGCGGACAGCTGCACCGGCGGCTGAACGAGCTGGCCACCGCGATGGCCGCGTTCTTCACCGACCTGGGGGAGCGGTCCGCCGACGTGACGATCATGGTGTCCAGCGAGTTCGGTCGGCGGGTCGCCTCCAACAGCGGCGGCACCGACCACGGCCACGGCGGGGTGGTCACCCTGCTCTCCGGCCGCCGGCTCGCCGGCTCGCTGCTCGGCACCTGGAACGGCCTCGGCGACCTGGACTCCGGCGACGTGCCCGAGTACAACAACATGTTCAACGTCTACGGCGCCGTCGCGCAGGGGCGGTTCGGGCTCACCAACGCGCAGGTGGACAAGATCTTCCCGCGGCAGAAGTACACCCCGGTGAAGCTCTACGCGTGACGTACCCGCGCACCCACGCCGCCGGCCGCCGGGCGGGGACGGCACCGTCCCTGCGCGGCGGCCGGCCGGCTGCCGCCGTACGCCCGCGGGTGCCGCCGCGACGCGGACCCGGCGGCCGGCGGCTGCTGGCCGCCCTGCTCGTGGTCGGCCTGCTCGCCAGCGTGCTGCCGTGGTGGCTGGGCACCCCGGCCGGTTCGCTGCGGACCACCGCCGCCACGGTCACCGCCGCCGGCCGGATCACCGGCCTGGTCGCCGGCTACCTGCTGCTCGTACAGGTGCTGATGACGAGCCGGCTGCCGGTGCTGGAGCGGTGGGTCGGCGGCGAGCGGATCGGCCGCTGGCACCGCGACGTCGGCGCCACCCTGCTGGTCGCGGTGCTCGCGCACGTGTCGCTGATCCTGGTCGGCTACGCCGGCCTGGAGGACAATTCCGTGCTCACCGAGGCCGGGGTGCTGCTGCGCGACCACGAGGACATGGTCTCCGCGTTCGCCGCCGCCGGCATCCTGGTGCTGGTCGGCCTGACCGGCGTCCGGGCGATCCGGACCGTGCTGCCCTACGAGCTGTGGCACGCCCTGCACCTGTCGAGCTACGCGGTGCTGCTGCTCGGCTTCGGCCACCAGTTCAGCAACGGCGCGCAGTTGTTCCGGCCCGGCCCGGTGCGCAGCTTCTGGATCGCGATGTACGTGCTGGTGGTCGCCGCCCTGCTCTGGGGGCGGACGGTCGCGCCGCTGGCGTTCAACCTGCGGCACCGGCTGCGGGTCGCCGACGTGGTCGCGGAGAGCCCGGACACCGTCTCGATCTACCTGACCGGGGCCCGGCTGGACCGCCTCGACCTGCTCGGCGGGCAGTTCTTCCGCTGGCGCTTCCTCACCCGGGGCTGCTGGTGGCAGTCGCACCCGTTCTCGGTCTCCGCCGCCGCCAACGGCCGCTGGCTGCGGATCACCGTCAAGGTCGTCGGCGCCCACACCGCCGACCTGCGCGACCTGGACGCGGGCACCCGGGTCTGGGCGGAGGGACCGTCGGGCACCTTCACCGCCGCACACCGGACCCGGGAGCGGGCGCTGCTGATCGCCGGCGGCAGCGGGATCACCCCGATCCGGGCGATGCTGGAGGAGCTGCCGCCCGGCGCCGCGCTGATCTACCGCGCCCGCACCCCGGCCGACGTGCTGCTGCACCGGGAGCTGGACTGGCTCGCCCGGGCCCGGGACACCTCGATCTGGTACGTCGTCGGCTCCCGCCACGACCCCGGCCCCCGGCAGGTGCTGAGCCCGGCCGGGCTGCGCCGGCTGGTCCCCGACGTCGCCCGCCGCGACGTCTACCTCTGCGGGCCGCCCGGCCTGGTCGCGCAGTCGCTCCGGGTGCTCCGCCAGGCCGGCGTGCCCCGCCGGCAGATCCACCTCGCCACGTTCGAGCTGTAGGAGAGGTCCCATGCGCCGCGCACTGCTCGCGATCACCGGCCTGGCGGCCAGCACCACCGTCATGGTGGTGTTGAAGGGCGCACCCGGCACCAACGGAGTCGCCCAGGACCTGCCTGCCGAGCTGCCGCCGGTCGTGCCCGCCCCGGCCGGTCCGACCCCGGCCGGCGGCGACGCCACCGCCGCGCCGTCGCCGACCGGGACCGCCGCCTCCCCCCGGCCCGCCCGCACCGCCACCCGGCCGCCGTCGGGCCGGCCCGGCGCCACCACCCGAACGCCGTCCGCCCCGCGGACCACCACCAAGCCGCCGCCGGCGTCGACCACCCGCACGGTGACCGGCCCGGTGGTGGAGAACGAGTACGGCAACGTCCAGGTGCAGATCACCCTCTCCGGGACGCGGATCGTCGACGTGGTGGCGCTGGAGCTGCCGGAGGGGACGGCCCAGTCCGACCAGCGCAGCGAGCAGGTCGACGGCCGATACAGCGGCAGCTCGGGGCTGGTGGTGCAGCAGCAGAGCGCCGACGTGGACACCGTCTCCGGGGCGACCGCCACCAGCAACTCGTACAAGCGGTCGTTGCAGGCCGCGATCGACCGGGCGAACTGACGTGCCGGCCTCGGCAGCGGCGGTGCCGCGACGGGACCCGGGTGGGTGCGTGCCGCCGGGGTGTGCCCCGGGTGGGTGCGTATCGTCGGGGTGTGCCCCGGGCGGGGGTCGGGCGGCGACCAGGCCCGGGCTGCGCCGCGTCGAGCACGTCATGGGCACCGCGATCAGCCTCGACCTCGCCGACGACCTGCCCGCCGCCGAGCTGGACGAACTGGCCGGGGGCGTGTTCGCCTGGCTGCGCGAGGTGGACGCGCGGTTCAGCACGTACCGGGCCGACAGCGAGGTGTGCCGCGTCGACCGGGGCGAGCTGCCGCTCGCCGAGGCCGGCGCGGATCTGCGGTTCGTGCTCGCGCGCTGCGCCGACCTGTGGGCCGGCACCGACGGCTACTTCGACGCGTACGCCACCGGCCGGCTCGACCCGTCCGGCTACGTGAAGGGCTGGGCGGCGCAGGTCGCCTCGGACCGGCTGCTTGCCGCCGGGGCGGCCAACCACTGCCTCAACGCCGGCGGCGACGTGCGGGCGCGCGGCCGCTCCTCCTCCGGGCGGCCCTGGCGGATCGGGGTCCGGCACCCGTGGGACCCGATGGCCACCTGTCTGGTGCTCACCGGCACCGACCTGGCCGTGGCCACCTCCGGCGTCTACGAGCGGGGCCACCACGTGCTGGACCCGCGCCGGGGCGCGCCAGCCCGGGGGTTGCGCTCGGTCACCGTGGTCGGCCCCGACCTGGGCCTGGCCGACGCGTACGCCACCGCGGCCGTGGCGATGGGCGCCGCCGGCATCGGCTGGCTCGACACGCTCCCCGGCCACCAGCACGCCGTCATCACCGACGACGCGCGCTACCTGCACTCCACCGCCCTCCCCCAAACCCCCTGACCCGCTCCCGCCCCCGCGCTTCCGCCCCCGCTCGCCCCCTCGCCCCCGCTCCCGCGCTCCCGCGATCTTGCAGTTTCGGCCCTCGTTTCGCGCCGAATGACCGGTATGCCCGGGCACAAAGCGCAAGATCGCCGGGGCGGACCGGGGGCGGACCGGGCCGGGCTGGGGGCGCGGGTGGGTGGGGTGGGTCAGCGGAAGGGGCGGTGGGTGGTGGCCGGGCGGGAGCCGACGGGGCGTGGGCGGCCCGGGCGGGAGCCGGCCGGGCGGGTGGCCGCCCAGCGTCGGCGCGGCCGGTGGTGACGGGGCGGCGGCTCGGCCCCGCCCGGCTGACGCGCGGCGTCGTCGGTGGACATGTAACCCCCCGCTCCCGGCGCGGACGCGCCGTCGCCGTGCTCAACGAGCAGCGGCCCTCCGGCGTCGCGTCCGGCCCGTTGGGCGGGAACCGGCGCTCCGGCGTCGCGTCCGATCTGCTCGGCGGGAACAGGTGCTCCGTGCGGCCGTCGAGGGGAGGCGGTCACATGCCTCGGCGGGGCAGCGGCAGGTGCCCGGGAAGGAGGTCGGAGGTGAGCGTGACGCCGGTGGCCCGCAGGGCGTCGATCAGGGCGTTCTGCACCAGGTAGGAGTCCGGCAACTGCCAGCGGGCCTGCTCGGGCGCGACCGCCCAGCGGACGGTGCCCTCGGGCAGCCGGGTCGGCGGGGCCGGGATCCACGAGCCGGGACCGTGCCGGACCACGTGGAAGCAGTGGTCCAACTCGGGGCGGAGCGGATCGCCGGGGCGGACCAGGAACATCCAGCGGCCGGTCGGGGTCACCAGCACCGGCCCGCGTACGCCGACGCCGGCCGGGTGGGTCTGCACCGCGTCCAGGACGTGGCGACCGAGGTGCGTGGGGACCTCCAGCACGTCGAACGCCCGCCCGGTGGGCAGCAGCACGCCGTGCGGCCGGGTGCGCCACCAGGTTGCCACCCGGGCCGGGTCGGCGCTCGCCGCGTGCTCCCAGTTCTCCAGCGCCGGGTGGCAGCCGACCGTGGGACAACCGGCGCGCCCGCAGACGAAGCGGCTGCGGGCGAGGCAGGCGCCGGGGGTGACGTCCCAGCCGTGCGCCGCGTAGCGTACGGCCACCCGACGCAGCCGTACGCGCTCCAAGGGCGACAGTTGCACGACGCGCGGCCCGACGTTCCCCCACATGTGCCATCTCCCTTCGCCGGACCCGGTCGGCGTCCAGGTCGCATGTCGAGCACCGTCACTGCCGTAACCCGCGATCGTTGAGCTGACGAACGGCTCATGCAACTTGCACGAAAAAATACGAGAACTGGCTGTACGGCTGACGTACACGCTGTGCGACCAGCGGAAATCTGAGGCGTACCGCGCGCCCGCAACCGCGATGGGTCGACCGGCCGCAGGCCCGGGGCCAGACAGGGGAGGGATGGGCAGATGGACGAGTTACCCATAGGGCGGCGGGTGGCCTACTGGCGGGGGCGGCGCAAGATGTCCCAGCAGGTCTTCGCGGACCGGCTGGGCAAGTCGAAGAGCTGGGTGGACAAGGTCGAGCGCGGGGTGCGCCGGCTGGACAAGTTCTCCGTCCTCTACGAGATCGCCGACATCCTCCAGGTCGACGTGCAACTGCTGCTCGGCAAGGACCCGGAGCGGCGTACGGACGCGTTGAACTGCATCGACCAGATCGAGGTGCAGGAGATCCGGGCGGCCCTGGAGCGGTACGACTCGATGAGCGCGTACTTCGACGCCGCGCCGTACCCGCCCCCGCTGGACGACATGCGCAAGGCCGTCAACCACGCCTGGCTGACCTACCAGTACGGCCGCTACGGGATGCTCACCCGGGCGCTGCCGAAGCTGCTGCGCGACGCCCAGGCCGCCGACGCCGGCTACGGCGGCGACGAGGGCCGGGAGGCGGCCCACCTGCTCGGTCAGGTCTACCAGATCGCCTCGTCGGTGCTGCGGAAGCTGGGCGAGTGCGATCTGGCCTGGCTGGCCGCCGACCGCTCGATGGCGGTCGCCCAGCGCGCCGACGACCCGCTGCTGGCCGGCATCGCCACCACCCGGGTCTGCAACGCGCTGGTGGCGATGGGCCGGCCCCGCCCCGCCCTCGAACTCAACGTCACCATCGCCAACCGGCTCGCCCCCGGCGGCAGCAACGAGGCGTCCCCGGCCCGCCTCTCGGTCTACGGGATGCTGCTGCTCCAGGGCGCGATGGCCGCCGCCCGGATCGGCGACTCCGCCACGGTCGGCGACCTGATCAACGGCGCGCAGGAGGCGGCGACCCTGCTGGGCGGCGACCACAACCACTACTGGACCTCGTTCGGGCCGACCAACCTGGAGCTGCACCGGGCGGCCGCCGCGGTCGAGCTGGGCGACGGGGGCCGCGCGGTGGAGGTCCACCAGCAGCGGATCCAGGAGCCGGCGTTCAACGCGCTGCTGCCCGAGCGCCGCGCCCACCACCTGCTCGACATCGCCCGGGCCTTCGCCCAGGTCGGCGACGTGGCCAACGCCGGCGAGATGCTGCTGCGCGGCGACCGCCTCGCCCCGTCGGAGATCCGCTGCCGGCCGATCGCCCACGAGGTGATGTCGGACATCCTGCGTCGCACACGTGGTGCGCCGCCTTCTCCGATTGCGGAGTTGGCTGAGCACATGGGAGTAGGGGTATGAGCGCGGAGCCGGCCTGATGACCGGCCCGCACCCGAGCAGCGAGCGCGAGGTGCTCTACGTCATCGCCTGCGGTTCGCCGCTGGCCCGCCACGTCGGCCGGCTCGTGGAGCTGGCCCAGCAGGACGGCTGGGACGTCTGCGTGGTCACCACGCCGGACGGCGCGAAGTTCGTCGACCGGGCCGCGCTGGCCCGGCAGACGGGGCACCCGGTCCGCACCCACTACAAGAACCCGGGTGACCTCGACGTGCTGCCGCCGGCGGACGCGATGATCGTCTGCCCGGCGACGGTCAACACGGTCAACAAGTGGGCGGCCGGGATCACCGACACGCTGGCCCTCGGGCTGCTGGTCGAGGCGCAGGGACTGGGGGTGCCGCTGGTGGCGGTGCCGTACACCAACGCGGCGATGGCGGCCCACCCGGCCTTCCGGGCCGGCATCGCCCGGCTCGCGGAGTGGGGGGTGACGGTGCTCTTCGGCGACCACGTCGTCCCGCTGCACCCGCCCGGCACCGGCGAGCGCCACGTGCACGCCTTCCCGTGGGCGGCGGGCCTGGCCGCCGTCCGGGACCGCCTCTGCCCCGTCGCCTGAGCTGCAAGGAAGGGCCCCTTGCTAACGCAATGCGTTAGCAAGGGGCCCTTCCTTGCACCGGGCGCGCCGCCGGCAGAGGCGGGGACACGCCGTCGCGTCGGTGGGCGACACCCCCGGCCACGGCCCGCGCCGGTAAGCTGGCCCGCCGTGAGCACCAACGCGGACCCGCCGACCGTCGCCGACGTGGTCGCCGAGCTGGAACGGCGCTACCCGCCGGCGTGGGCCGAGGAGTGGGACCGGGTCGGGCTGGTGCTCGGCGAGCCGTGCGCCCCGGTGCGCCGGGTCCTCTGCGTGGTCGACGTGGTGCCCGAGACGGTCGCCGAGGCGCTCGACGCCGGCGTCGACATGATCGTCGCCCACCACCCGCTGCTGCTGCGCGGCGTCTCCTCGGTGGCCCCGACGACCTACAAGGGCCGGATCGTCCACCGGCTGATCAAGGCCGACGTGGCGCTGTACGTCGCGCACACCAACGCCGACGTGGCCGACCCGGGGGTCTCCGACGCGCTCGCCGCCCGGTTCGGGCTGACCGGGCTGCGCCCGCTGCACCGGCCCGCGCCCGGCTCGCCGGCCCACGGCGCCGGCCGGGGGATCGGCCGGATCGGCGAGCTGCCGGAGCCGATGACCCTCGCGGAGCTGACCCGGCACGCCGCCACGGTGCTGCCCGCCACGGCCTGGGGAGTTCGCGCCGCCGGGGACCCCGGGCGTATGGTTCGAACCCTCGCGGTCAGCGGCGGCGCGGGGGACAGTTTCCTCGCCGACGCGACCGCCGCCGGGGTGGACGCGTTCCTCACCGCCGACCTGCGGCACCACCCGGCGGGCGAGCACCTCGCCGCCGACGGCCCGGCCCTGCTCGACGCCGCCCACTGGGCGACCGAACGACCGTGGCTGGACGACCTGGCCGCCATCCTGCGGGAGGCGACGGGCGTCGAGACGCTGGTGTCCGACCTGGACACCGACCCGTGGACCGTACACGCCGCCCCACCCGCAGTGGACGACAAGGAGCCCCGACCGTGAAGGCTGACCCGCAGGTCCAGCGCCGCCTGCTCGACCTCCAGGCGATCGACACCGCCCTCGCCCAGCTCGCCCACCGCCGCCGCACGCTGCCGGAGCGGGCCGAGCTGGAGGGGCTGGCCCGGGAGCTGTCCGCGCTGGAGGACGAGCGGGTGCGCGCCCAGGTGGCGGTCGACGACCTGGACCGGGACATCGCCCGGCTGGAGAAGGACGTCGACCAGGTGCGGGCCCGCAAGTCCAAGAACGAGGACCGGCTGGCCGCCGGCCACGGCCCGGCCCGGGAGCTGGAGGCCCTCCAGCACGAGCTGGTCTCGCTCAACCGCCGCCAGGGCGACCTGGAGGACGCCGAGCTGGAGCTGATGGAGCAGCGGGAGACCGCCCAGGGCGTGCTGGACGGCGTCGAGAAGCGGCTCGCCGAGGCCCGGGAGAAGCGGGACGCCGCCGAGCGGCGCCGCGACGAGAGCCTGGCCGAGATCGCCAAGGAGGAGGAGTTCAAGCGCGGCGCCCGCCAGCCGCTCGCGGCCGACCTCCCGGCCGACCTGGTCCAGCTGTACGACAAGATCCGCGAGGACTCGGGGCTCGGCGCGGCGCTGCTCACCGCCGGCCGGTGCGGCGGCTGCCGGCTGGACCTCTCGGGTGCCGACCTGGCCCGGATCCGCAAGGCGGCGCCGGACGAGGTCGTCCGCTGCGAGGAGTGCCGGCGCATCATGGTCCGCACCAACGAGTCCGGCCTGTAGCCGGTGGCGCCGCGCGTGGTCGTCGTCGAGGCCGACGGCGGGTCCCGGGGCAACCCCGGCCCGGCCGGTTACGGCGCGGTGGTCCGCGACCCGGGCACCGGTGAGGTGCTGGCCGAGCGGAGCGAGTCGATCGACGTCGCCACCAACAACGTCGCCGAGTACCGCGGGCTGATCGCCGGGCTGGAGGCGGCCGCCGAGCTGGGCGCCAGCGAGGTCGAGGCCAGGCTGGACTCGAAGCTGGTGGTCGAGCAGATGTGTGGCCGCTGGCAGATCAAGCACCCGGGGCTGCGCCCGCTCGCCGCGCAGGCCGCCGGTCTGGTGGACCGCTTCGCGGCGGTCCGGTTCAGCTGGATCCCTCGGGAGCGCAACCGGCACGCCGACGGCCTCGCCAACGCCGCCATGGACGCCGCCGCCGCGGGCCGCGCCGCCCCGGCCGAGGTCGAGCCGCCGCGCGTCGTGGAGCCCCCGCGCGAGGTCGCCGGCCCCGATTCGGCCGCCCGGGCGAGGGCCCGCGAGGTGGCCGCCCGCGCCGCCTCGGCGGCGACCGTCGGCACCGACCCGGCGACCTCGCCCGCCTCCTGGGAGCCGCGGCCGAGCTTCACCGCCACCCGGCTGATCCTGGTGCGGCACGGCGAGACCCCGTACACCGAACAGCGCCGCTACTCCGGCCGCGGCGACGTGCCGCTGTCCGAGCGGGGCCGGGCCCAGGCCCGGGCCACGGCCGCCCGGGTGGCCGCGCTGGCCCCGTCCGTCGCGGCCGTGGTCAGTTCGCCCCTGTCCCGGTGTACGCAGACCGCGGAGGCGATCGCCGGGGCGCTCGGCGGGGTGCCGGTCCGTCGCGAGGACGATCTCGTCGAGTGCGACTTCGGGGCCTGGGAGGGGCGTACCTTCGCCGAGGTCCGCGAGGAGTGGCCGGGGGAGATGGACGCCTGGCTCGCCTCCACGCGGGTGGCCCCGCCCGACGGGGAGTCGTTCACCGACGTCGCCGAGCGCTGCCGCCGCGCGGTCGACGGGCTGTGCCGCGCGTACCCCGGGGAGACCGTCGTGGTGGTCTCCCACGTCTCGCCGATCAAGCTGGTGCTGCGCGACGCGCTCGCGGCCGGCGACGGGTTCCTGCACCGGCTCTTCCTGGACGCGGCCGGCATCTCGGTGCTGGACATGTGGCCCGACGGCGGCGTCGCCGTGCGCACGGTCAACGACACCGCCCACCTTTCCGCCGACTGAGTCAGCCGGCGGCGAGGAACCGTTCCACGGCCGCCGCGAACACCTCGGGCTCGTCGACGAACGGGACGTGGCTGGAGCGCGGCAGCATCACCAGATCGGCCTTCGGCAGGATCCCGGTCAGCTCGTCGACCGCCTCCGGTGCCGGCGCGGCGTCGAGCGCGCCGGCCACGACCAGGGTCGGCACCGTCACGTCGGCCAAGGCTCCGCGCAGGGCGGCGCGGTCGACGTCGATCCCGGCGTAGAAGCCGGCGGCCGGGGCGGGTGCCCGGTCTTTCTCCTGCTCGGCGGCGTGGGCGCGGGCCCGCTCGGTCCACTCGCCGTACCAGAACGGGGCGGCGGCTAGCCGCAGCGGGCTGATCTCCGTGTCGTCGGCGCCGCGCGTCATCGCCTCGCCCCAGGCCTCCATCGCCGACGTCGCCTCGGCGTACCACGGTTCGTCGGCGCGGCGGGCGTGCGCCTCCGCCATTCCGAGCGGTGCGGTGAGCAGCAGGCGCAGGCTCGGCGTGACCAGCACCAGCCGGCGAAGGCGGTGCGGGAACCGGGTGGCGTACAGCAGCGCGACGCTCGCGCCGGCCGAGTGAGCGAGGAGGTCCATCCGGTCCAGCCCCAGGTGGGCGCGGAGCGCCTCGGCGTCGTCGACGATCCGGTCACAGCGGTAGCTGGCCGGGTCAGCCGGTACCGCCGAGTCGCCGCTGCCCCGGCTGTCGAGCAGCAGCAGCGTCCGGCTGGCGGACAGGCCGCCGAGATCGCCGAGGTGGCGCGACGCCTGGGCCGGGCCACCCGGCAGGCAGACCAGCGGCCGGCCCTCGCCGAGCCGGTGGTAGGCGAGGGTGGTGCCGTCGTACGACGAGAAGGTCGGCATCAGGGCATGGTGCCAGATCCACTTGGCAATCGGTGGCCCACCATTTGGCGCAGCGGATCAACCGTTCGGCGCAGCAGCGTCCTCGGGCTGAACGTGACGGCGGTCACACGGCCGTAACCTCCGGCCGTCACATGACGATCCACGACCACCCGGAGGTGTGTCAGATGGCCGCACCCGAACCGGCCGCCCCGGATCCGGAGGCGCGGGCGACCGCGTCGACCCGGGCGAAGGACAAGAGCCCCTGGAACTGGTTGCTCTTCATTCCGATCCTGGTGCCGTTGATCCCGGCGTTCTTCAACGGCGACTCGCCCCGTGTCCTCGGCTTCCCGCGCTTCTACTGGCTCCAGCTCGCCTACATCCTGCTCGGCGTGGCCACCACGACGCTGGTGTACCAGATGACGAAGAAGCGGGGTGGGCGCTGATGTGGCGGGACCACCTCACCGAGATCATCGTCTTCTCGCTGCTGTTCCTGCTGGTCAGCGGGATGGGGTTCGTGGCCGCCCGGTGGCGCGCCCCGAAGGACATGGCCCACCTCGACGAGTGGGGGCTGGGCGGGCGCAACTTCGGCGGCTGGATCACCTGGTTCCTGGTCGGCGGTGACCTCTACACGGCGTACACCTTCGTGGCGGTGCCGGCGCTGATGTTCGGGGCCGGCGCGGCCGGGTTCTTCGCCGTTCCGTACACCATCGTGATCTATCCGCTGGTGTTCCTGGTGCTGTGCCGGCTCTGGTCGGTCTCGCACCGGCACGGCTTCGTCACCCCGGCGGACTTCGTCCGCAGCCGGTTCGACTCCCCGGTGCTGGCGCTGCTGGTGGCGATCACCGGCATCGTGGCCACGATGCCCTACATCGCGCTGCAACTGGTCGGCATCGAGGCGGTGCTCAAGACGATGGGGGTCACCGGCGAGAGCGCCCTGGCCCGGCACCTGCCGATCATCGTCGCGTTCGCGATCCTGGCCGCGTACACCTACCAGTCCGGGCTGCGTGCCCCCGCGCTGATCGCGTTCGTCAAGGACACGCTGATCTACATCGTGATCCTGGTGGCGGTCATCTGGCTGCCGTACAAGCTCGGCGGTTGGGGCGAGATCTTCGACGCCGCCGACGCGAAGTTCGACGCGTCGCCGAGCCCGAACGACGGGGTGCTGCTGGGCGCCAACAACCAGCTCCAGTACGTCACGCTGGCGTTCGGCTCGGCGCTGGCGCTGTTCCTCTACCCGCACAGCATCACCGGCGTGCTGGCCAGCCGGAACCGGGACGTCATCAAGCGGAACATGTCGGCGCTGCCCGCGTACAGCCTGCTGCTCGGGCTGATCGCGCTGCTCGGCTTCATGGCCATCGCGGCCGGGGTGAAGCCGCTGCCCGGGGCGAAGGAAGGGAGCGTGGACAGCAACACCGTGGTGCCGGTCCTGTTCGACCAGCAGTTCCCCGACTGGTTCGCGGGCGTCGCGTACGCGGCCATCGGGATCGGCGCGCTGGTGCCGGCGGCGATCATGTCGATCGCGGCGGCGAACCTGTTCACCCGCAACATCTACAAGGAGTACCTGAAGCGGGACGCCTCCCCGGCCCAGGAGGCGAACGTATCGAAGATCACCTCGCTGGTGGTGAAGGTCGGGGCGGTGGCCTGCATCGTCTTCCTCGACCCGCAGTTCTCCATCGACCTCCAGCTCATCGGCGGTGTGATCATCCTCCAGACGCTGCCGGCGGTGGCGCTGGGTCTCTACACCCGCTGGTTCCACCGGGGCGCGCTCGTCGCCGGCTGGGTCGCCGGCATGGGGCTGGGCATGTGGATGCTCTACCAGATCCCCAACGCGGCCACCGGGCGCAGGCACTTCGGCGGCTCGGCGTTCCCCCTGGCCGACTTCGGCTTCGACACCCCGAAGACGATCTACGTCGGGATCGTGGCCGTGCTGGTCAACCTGGCGGTGGCCGCGCTGCTGACGGTGGTGCTGCGGGCGGCGAAGGTGCGCGACGGCGGCGACGGCACCACGCCGGACGACTACTTCGCCGACGAGGGCGACCCGCGGGTCGTGCCAGGTGGGCGCCGGGACGCCGACGCCGCCCCGGAACCGGTCGCCTGAGCGGCTCGCGCAGCCCGTTCGCCCCCGGGTCGTGACCGGCCCGGGGGCGACGCGCCGCCGGCGCCGGCGCGCGGCGGGTGCCCGGCGGGCCGACGCGGCGGGCGAAGGCGGCCAGGTCGGCCGGGGTGCGGCGGCCCTTCCCGGACCGCCCGCTCAGCGGCGGGGGCGGGACTCCAGGGACTGGTTGAGCCGGTGCAGCATCTCGGCCAGGGTCCGCCGGTCGTCGGGGCGCCAGTCGGCGAGGATGGTGCCGTAGAGCCGGGCGCGGGCGGCCCGGACGGCGGCCACGCGTTGCAGGCCGGTCGGGGTGGGGGAGACCACCGTGCCGCGCCCGTCGGTGGGGTCGGGCTCGCGCACGATCAGCCCGTCGCGCTGCATCGCCGAGACCTGCCGGGTGACGGTGGAGCCGTCGAGTTCGAGCCGGGCGGCGAGCGCGGAGACGTTCTGCGGGCCGGCGCGGTCCAGGTGGCGCAGGATGACGTACGCCGCGCGGTCGAGCAGCCGGTGCTCGGCGTTGCCGGTGCCCCGCCGGGTGGCCTCGCCGAGCCGCATCAGCAGCGCCACCTCGGTCTCGATCCGGCCGAGGACGTCGTCCTCGCTCTCCGTCGTCCGGTCGTCCGTCATGGCTGTATAGTACAGGAAAACTATCTGTACGATACAGCTATCTGGGAGGCGGAGTGGATCGGCGTTCCGAACCGAACCGCAGTGCCATCTACGCCACCGTGCTGGTGGCCTTCCTCGCCATCTCCGGCATCGCCGTCGTCGACCCGATCCTGCCCGCCATCGGCGAGGCCATCGGCGTCAGCCACTGGCAGGTGGAGCTGCTCTTCACCGCGTACATCGCAGTGATGGCCCTCGGCATGATCCCCGCCACGCTGGCCAGCGGCCGGTTCGGCTTCAAGCCCGTCCTCGTCGCCGGGGTCTCGATCGTCGGCGTCGCCGCGATCCTCGCCTCGTTCAGCGGCGACATCGTGCAGCTCTCCGTGCTGCGCGGCTTCTGGGGGCTGGGCAACGCGATGTTCTTCGCCACGGCCATGGTGGTGCTGGTCAGCCTCGCCGTCGACCGGGAGTGGGTGGTCGGGCTCTTCGAGACCGCGCTCGGCCTCGGCTTCGCCGTCGGCCCGCTGCTCGGCGGCCTGCTCGGCGGGATCAGCTGGCGGCTGCCGTTCTTCGTCTGCGGCGTCTTCATGGTCCTCGCGCTCGCCGTCGCCGCCCGCCGGCTGCGCGAGCCGGCAGACCGGCAGCCGCCCGTACGGGTGGGCCAGATCTTCGCCACCTACCGGCGGCCGGCGTTCGTCGCGCTCTGCGCCGTCACCGCCGCCTACAACTTCGTCTTCTTCGTCGTCCTCGGCTACACACCGCTGTTCCTGCACCTGGACGTCATCCCGCTCGGGCTCGCCTTCACCGGCTGGGGCATCGGCCTGGCCGCCGGCATCCTGCTGCTCGGCCACCGGCTCGCGCACCGGATCGGCGCCGTGCAGACCGTCGGCGTCGCGATCGCCGGCCTGCTGGTCTGCATGGTCCTGTTCGCCACCTCGGGCAGCACCACGCAGTCGCTGGTGGTGCTCGTCGTCTCCGGCCTGTTCATGGGGCTGGCCAACGCCAACCTCACCGACCTGGCGCTCGGCCTGGGCGGTGGCGACCGGCGGCTCGCCACCGGCGCGTTCAACCTGGTCCGCTGGGGTGCCGCCGCGCCCGCGCCGATCCTCTCCGGCAAGCTCGCCGAGCACTCCCTCGCCCTGCCGTTCTGGGTCGGCTCCGCGGTGCTCGCGACCGGCGCGCTGGTGTATCTCAGCTGCGCGCACGCGATGGCCGCCGGCCACGGCGAGCGGGTGCTCTGGTCCCGCTGGAACCGGGCCGCCGCCGACGCCGAGCACGCGCCGGAGGAGCCGGTCGGCGAAGCGTACTGAACCGGCGTCCCTGTCCCGCGCTGGCCCGGGGCGGCCCCTGGGGTCTCGTCGCTCCCGTGGCGCCGGGTCAGCGCAGGGCGCGCGAGAGCAGGTAGAGGCCGATCACCGAGCCGAAGACCACGATCAGGGTCTTGAGCACCACCGGCGGCAGCCGGCGGACGATCCGGGCGCCGGCGTACCCGCCGACCAGCGTCGCCGGGGCGACCAGCGCGACCGCCGCCCAGTTCACCGGGCCGAACAGCGCGAACACCACGAGCGTGGTCAACCCGACCGCGGCGGAGAGCAGGTTCTTGATCGCGCTGACCCGGGCCAGCGTCGCGTCCAGCACCAGGGCCAGGCCGGCGACCAGCATCACCCCGAGCGCCGCGCCGAAGTAGCCGCCGTACACCGCGCCGACCGCGACCATGGCCTGCACGCTGACCGTACGGCGGCGCGGCGACAGGTCGCGCGGATGCCCGACCAGCCGGCGCAGCGGGTCCTGGAAGGCGAGCACCGCCGTCGCCCCGAGCACCAGGAAGGGCACGACCAGTTCGAACGCCCTGGCCGGGGTGGCCAGCAGCAGCAGCGCGCCGGCGACCGTGCCGACGATCGTGGTGGGCAGGAGCGTGGCCAGCGCCCGCCCGCGCGGCAGGTCCTGCCGGCTGCCCGCCACGCTCGCCACGTACCCGGGGAAGACGGCCACCGAGTTGCTCACGTTCGCCGGCACCGGCGGCAGGCCCACGGCGATCATCGCCGGGAACGTGATGAGCGAGCCCCCGCCGGCCACCGCGTTGACCGTGCCCGCGGCGAGACCGGCGGTGAGCAGCAGCGCGACGTCCGAGAGGTCCATGGTCCCCAGAGGCTAGTACGCCCCCTGCCCGGCCGCCGGTCGCTGTGTCCCGGGGCGGTGGACGCCTATTCCCGGAAGGGGTGGCAATAGACGCGGGGCGGGCGTCGTTAGGATGAGTGCGCGACGGACGAGTCGACCGGGCGGTCGCGTCGGCGGGCCCCGGCCCGCCGCCGAGGAACGTCCGGACTCCACAGGGCAGGGTGGTTGCTAACGGCAACCCGGGGTGACCCGCGGGACAGTGCCACAGAAAACAGACCGCCGGCCCCATCCGGGGACGGTAAGGGTGAAACGGTGGGGTAAGAGCCCACCAGCACCCCGGGTGACCGGGGTGGCTCGGTAAACCCCACCCGGAGCAAGGCCAAGAAAGGGCCGTCATCGCAGGATGACGACCCGCGCAGACGCTTGAGGGCTGCCCGCCCGATGTCTGCGGGTAGGCCGCTGGAGCCTGCCGGCGACGGTAGGCCGAGATGGATGGCCGCCGCCGGCGCGTGCCTTCGGGCGCGTGCCGGTCACAGAATCCGGCGTACAGGTCGACTCGTCCGTCGCGCCCACCAGGTCAGTCGCGGTCGCCGGGTGGTTGCCGGACCGCGCAGCAGAACCTCCCGCCCTGCCGATGACCCGCGCTGGCGGCAAATGACCGCAATGTCCATCTTGCGGGGGATTTCAGCCGGTCTGGCGTGACGTACCCTGTTACCCCTCGTTGCCCCCGGTGTCAACCATCCACACCATGGGGGAATTACATGAGCAAGACCTCTACGCCGCGCAGACGGGGCGGCATCTACGCACGGCTGGCAGCGCTGACGCTGCTGGCCGGTGCCCTGTTGCTCGCGGGCGGCTCGCCGGCCGCCGCCGTATCGACGATCAACATCAACCCGGGGAACGTGCCGACGACGGCGGCGCAGGTCACCCAGAACTGCGACCCCAACCTCGGCGGCGGGCCCTTCGCGAACGAGGACGTGTGGGTCTTCAACCTGCCGGGCAACCCGAACACCAGTGGCACCTTCCTGACGGTCACCGCGACGTTCAGCACACCGACCGGCAACGTCACGCGGACGATCCCCACCGACCCGAACAGCGCCATCGTCAACAACATGGGCACCAGCAAGGCGTGGATCCGGACCCCGGCCGGCTGGACGCTCACCGGCGCCACCGCGACGATTTCCGGAACCGCGGACTTCTTCGTGCTCAGCCACACCTGCGCGGCGTCGAACCCGCGGGTGAACCCGAAGCTGCACCTGACCAAGACCGGATCCCCGGCCAAGGACGTCAAGGCCGGTGACGTGATCACCTACACCTACACGGTGACGAACCAGAGCACGGGCACGACCGACCCGATCACCGGAATCACCATCGACGACGACACGGTCACCGGCATCACCTGCGAGGACACGTCGCTCGCGCCGGGGGAGAGCACCACCTGTACCGGCACGTACACCGTCAAGAAGAGCGACGTGAAGACCGGCAAGATCGTCAACACCGCGCAGGCGCTCGGGAAGTTCGGCGAGCAGACGGTGCCGTCCAATGAGGCCACGTTCACCGTGACCACCAAGCCCGCGCCGCCGAAGCAGGTCAGCCTGTCGATCGACAAGAAGGCCCGGGTCGAGTCGGACTGCAGCAAGAAGTGTGAGAAGGACGGCTACGCCGCCAAGGGCGACAAGATCTTCTACACCTACCGGGTCGCCAACACCGGCACCGTCACCATCACCAACGTCGGCGTCAACGACCCGACCGCCGGCCAGGTGGTCTGTAACAGCACCACGCTGGCGCCGGGCACGAGCACCGACTGCCACGCCGTCAAGCCGCACGTGGTGGACAAGGCCGACGTCAAGCGCGGGAAGGTCGTCAACACGGCCCGGGCGACCGGCACCTTCTACGGCAAGGCCGTGGTCTCCGACCCGGTCACCGTCACCGTCTGCATCCGGGGCGGCAAGTACGACCACCGGCACGACAAGCACGACGGCAAGCACGACTGGAAGCACGACGGCAAGCACGACAAGGAGCTGCCGGTCACCGGCGACAACTCCGCCGTGGCCCTCTCCCTGGGTGGTGGCCTGCTGGCCGCCGGCGGTCTCCTGATCGGGGCCAGCCGGATCCGCCGTAAGGCGGGCCTCCAGATCTGATCGGTACGGCAGGCACTCCGGGCACCGGCATCCGGTGCCCGGAGTTTCCTGTCTGCACCACGGCCGGGACGGACGAGGATCCTCGGGCCCGCTACCCCTGCTTGGCTCTCTGCCGTGCGGCCTCGTACAGCACGACAGTTCCGGCTGCCGCTGCGTTCAGCGAACTGGCGGCACCGACGATGGGGATACGGACCATCCGGTCACTCGCCTCCTGCCAGCCGGCGCTGAGTCCGTGTGTCTCGTTGCCAACGAGAAGGAGTGTGGGGCGCGTCAGGTCATGCTCCGCGACATCCACCTCGCCATGCTCGTCCGTGCCGACGATCTGAACCTGTGGAAGGCCGGGCGCACGCACTGCGGCCACCCAATCGAGAACTTCCCGATGGCTGGAGACTCGCACGACTGGGAGGGCGAACAAGGATCCCGTGCTGGCCCGGACTGCCTTCGGATCGTAAGGGTCAGCTGCATGGCCGGTAATGATTACACCCGAGGCCCCGAAGGCGTCTGCGGAACGGATCAGAGTGCCGATGTTGCCCGGGGTCTTCGGGCGATCGAAGACCACGACAAGCATCTTCGGCCCGACCGGAATGCGACCCAGGCTGTCCTCGGGCTGCGCCACCACAGCCAGCAACTCGGGCGCCTCTTCCTCCTTGCCGCCAAGTTCATGCATCAGCTCGGGTGCGAGAGCTACGCGAGTGGTCGAGACCTGATCGAGGAGATCCCGACACCACCGGGACAGAACCTGCCGGTCGGGGTAGAGGAGAGCCCGAATCTCCCATCCCTGTTCCAGGGCCAAGGTGATCGGTCGCACCCCTTGCACCAGGAACTCCCGCAAACGCCGGCGCTTGTTGCGATTGGTCAGCAGCGCCTGCCACTGCTGGAAACTCGCGTTCCGAGTGGTGATCTTCAAGGTCTTCGCCACGGAGCCGATTCAACACCATCCGCCTGCCCACGGATCGTTGCCGACTGCTCGCGCCAAAGCCGCCATGGCCACCCGTGGGCCGGTAGCCGTGGTGTTCACACGATCACCAGGGGCGCGAGACGCAACCAGAGATCTCCCGTACCCGGCTTTCGGCGGACAAAGCCGAGGCGGAGGCCGAGCTGTGGATCCCGGTGGAGCCGGTCAGCCGCTGATCTCGGCCAGGACGCGACGCTGGAAGGCCCGTGCCTCCGGCCCGCTCGGCGGCGGCCCGCCCGCCCGCGCGGCGATCGATCGCGCGATCAGGTCGGCGGGCCCGCCGTCGCGGGCCGTCGGATCGGCG
Source organism: Micromonospora sp. NPDC023814 (assembly GCF_040639595.1). Taxonomy (NCBI): domain Bacteria; kingdom Bacillati; phylum Actinomycetota; class Actinomycetes; order Micromonosporales; family Micromonosporaceae; genus Micromonospora; species Micromonospora sp. NPDC023814. The sequence continues at coordinate 16,719 of NZ_JBFAAF010000009.1, read as the reverse complement.
GCCGGGCCGACGGCGGGGTCGGCCGGCCAGCCGCCGGCGGTCGGGTCCGCCGGCCAGCCGTCGGCGATCAGCCGGCGGCCGGCGTCGGCCTTCGACAGCCAGACGCCGTGGCGGACCTTCACCAGGGACCGGCACGCGCCGAGCACCGCGTCCTCGGCCCCGGGGGCGGGACCGTCGCCCGGCGGGGTCGGCAGGGCCAGCCACCAGCGCAGCGCGTCGGTCAGCAGGCGGCGCAGGTCGGCGGGGGAGAGGTCGGCGAAGGTCTCGGCGGCCGGCGGCCCGAGCAGGGCGTGCCCGCACTGGTGCAGGATGCTGCGATCCAGGCCGTACCAGAACAGGCCGTCCCCGGCCGGCCGGTCGGCGGCGGCCCAGGTGGCCCGGAACGCCATCCGCGCGCCGGTGTTCAGCTCGACCTCGAACCCGGGCTCCGGCGTGCCGGAGGCGGCGACCGCCCGGCGGTAGACGACCAGTTCCAGCCCGCGGGCGGGGCACGGCAGGGCCTCGTGCCGCAGCCGCGCCACCAGCTCCTGCCTGCGCGCCAGGTCGAGGGCGTCCGCGCAGACCAGCGCCACGTCGACGTCGCTGCGCCCCGGCTGGTACGCGCCCAGCCCCACCGAGCCGGCCGCGTACGCCCCGACGAGGGCGTCGCCGAGGACGTCGCGGGCGGCGGCGACCAGGTCGGCGAGGTAGCGGCGCAGGGCCGGGTCGAGGTCACTCATCGGACTCGGTCCACACCGTGCCGGCGGGCAGGAACCAGGCGGCCTGCTCGGCGCCGAGGGCGTACGCGAGGACCAGCCGGGCGTGCCGGTCCAGTTCGGGCAGCCGGTGCGGCGGGAACCACTCCACGGACACCGACTCGTCGTCGTTGACCCGGGCGGTGCCGGTCAGCAGCCGGCATTCGAAGCCGAGGTTCAGGTATTCGCAGCGGTCGCCGTTGGGATAGGTGTGCGGGTGGGTGAGGACGCTGCTCAGCCGCACCGGCTCCACGTGCAGGCCGGTCTCCTCCCGCACCTCGCGGACCACGGCCGTGGCCGGCTGCTCGCCGGGCTCGACGACGCCGCTGACCACCGACCAGCGCCCGTCGTCGGCGCGCTTGCCGAGCAGCAGCTCGCCGGCGTCGTTGCGGACCACCGCGCTCACGCTCGGCAGCCAGAGCAGGCTGTGGCCGACGTGCTCCCGGATCCTCAGGATGTAGTCCGATGCGCCCACCCGGCGACCCTAACCCGCCCGCCGGCCGGCGGCCCGCCCCGCGTCACCCCGCCCAGCTGATCTCCCGGGCGACCCGGGCGTACTCCTTCGCCAGCTCGGCGTCGATGCGCGCCATCCGCTCCTGGGTGAGCACCACCGCCGCCTCGTGCGCGGGCCGGCTCTCCAGCATCCGCCGCCGCAGCCCGGCGGGCGGGTGCGAGGAGAAGAGCGACACCTCGTCGCGGACGGAGAGCTGGCGCAGCAGCGGCAGCCGGTCCTCGACCGCCGCGCGGGCCTCGGCCGCCGCCGTCCGCCACCGGTCCGCGCCGTGCCCGGCCCGCGACTCCCGGCGTACGGCGCGCGCCGTCGACTCCATCGCGAGCATCACGTCCAGCAGGCCCACCGCGCCCGTCGTCCCGGCAGCCCGGGCGGACATCTCGTCGGCCAGGTACTCGGCGCGCTGGCTGTCCCGCAGCGCGATGCTGACCAGGACCAGGTGCGCGCCGAACAGCAGCCGGGACAGCACCCAGCCGAACGCCTTGCCCAGCGCCTCGCCGACCATCTCCACCAGACCGCCGGAGGACACGGTGTCCACCGGGCGGACCAGGTCCGCCGCCGAGCCGAGCATGGTGAAGGCGGGCTGGCTGAGCAACATCCGGCGGGGGTCGCCGTTGACGAAGTGACCCAGCTCGTGGCCGAGCAGCGCCACCCGCTCCTGCGGGCCGAGCACGCCGAAGTACGGCAGCCCCAGGCAGAGCACCCGCCGCCTGCGCACCCCGACCAGACCCGCGTACGCGTTCAGGTCGCCGTCCACCCCGACGACGTCCGGGACGGGCGCGCCCACCGCCGCCGCCACCTCGTCGACGAGGGCGTGCAGCTCCGGCGCCCGCTCCCGGGTGAGCACCTCCAGGTCCGGGTCGAGCCGGCCGAACCGGGGCCGCAGCGCGACGGCCAGGCCGAGCAGCGCCACGCCGAGCAGGACGGACAGGCTCGGGAAGGGGAACGCCACGAGCAGCCAGACCCCGGTGACCGCGAGCGCGACCACCGCGCCGATCAGCACCAGCGACGCCGCCGCGGTCAGCAGCGCGGCGCCACCCCGCCCGTTCGCGCCGAGCGGGCGCCCGACCAGGCGGGCGTACTGGCCGCGGGTCATCCGGAACGCGAGCCGGTAGGTCCACCGGTCCACCCACGCCCAGCCGAACTCGCGGTCACGCCGCCGGCCATCGTACGCGTCGAGGTTCCACTCGCAGCCGGCGCACCAGGGGACGGCCCCGGCCAGCGAAACCGTGGCGGCGCCGCATCCGGGGCACGTCCGCGTGCCGGACGTCGTGTCGATCACGACGCCCGATCCTGCCGACGGTCACCGTCCACGGGAACCGGCTGTTCAGCCGATGCCCGCCCCGGGTGCCGTCGGGCGGCGGCGTCGACCGCACCTGCGGCGTGCGGGCCGGTCAGTCCGGGCAGGACAGCCGTTCGAGGGCGGCCGGGCCGGCCTCGGCGTGCACGACCTGCGCGAAGCAGGCCGACGCGTCGGCCCGCTGCCAGCCGAAGACGGACGCCGCCGTCTTGGTCACCCGGACCCGGAACACCAGCCGGACCGCCGGGGCGGACGCCGGCCCGTCGCCGCGTACCGTCAGCACCTCGACCCCGGCCACCGAGCCGGCCGCCTGCCGCAGCGTCGACTCCCCTGCCCCGGGGTCGGCGAGCAGCCGCGCGCGGGCGAGCTGCGCGGTCGCGGTCACCTCCCGCTCCGCCCGCTGCTCCAGCCGCTGCTGCGACCGGTCCCGCAGCAGCGGCAGCCCGGCGACCACCCCGATCACGGCCAGCACGGCCGCCAGCGCCGCGACGGCCAGCCCGCGCCGCAGCCACACCGATTTTCCTCCCCCGCGTCGCACCGGGGGATTGTGCGACACCGGCGCGCCCCGCGGCTGCCCCGTCGGGCCCCCGCCGGGCGGGCCCGGAGGGCCCGGACGCCGTGTTTTCGCAGTTCCCGCCCCTGCGTCCGGAACCACGTCTACTGTGGAGAACGTCGGCGACTTGTGGTGTTCCGGTGGCGGCCGGGTGGTTCGCGGTGCACAGTGATCCCATGAGCGACAGCGGAAGCGGTGCGCACTACTACTGGTGCACCCGACACCACCGGGTCGAGACCGATGCCGACGTGTGCCCCGCCAAGCACGTTCTCGGGCCGTACGCCTCAGCCGCCGACGCGGAGAACGCCCTGCAGTTGGTGCGGGAGCGCAACGAAGCGTGGGACGCCGAGGACGCCCGCTGGGCCGGGGAGGACAGATAGGCGGCGCGGGACGGCCCGCGTCGAGGTACCCCGTGCTCCGCGAGGGCGAGAGCACGTCCCCAAGGAGGGAACCGAGATGGCCGAAGCACAGCAGGCCACCACCCGCCCGGCCGCCAGACGTACGCCCGCCAGGAAGACCGCCGCGGCGGAGCGTTCCGCGGGCGCGACCCGGACCGCGCGGCCGACCACCGCGGCGAAGAAGGCGCCGGCCAGCAAGGCCGCCGGCGGCGCCGGGCGGGCCCCCGCGAAGAAGACCACCGCAGCGAAGAAGACGACGGCCACCGCGGTGAAGAAGGCCCCCGCGAAGAAGGCGGCGACGAAGGCCGCCACCACGGCGAAGAAGACCACGGCCGCCGCGAAGAAGACCACGGCTGTCGCGGCGAAGAAGGCGCCCGCCGCGGCGAAGCGGACGACGGCGGCGGCGAAGCGGACGACGGCCGCGGCGAAGAAGGCCCCCGCGAAGAAGGCCCCCGCGAAGAAGGCGGCGACGAAGGCCACCACCGCGGCGAAGAAGACCACCGCGCCGGCGAAGAAGGCTCCCGCCAGGACGGGCGCCGCCGCCCGCAAGGTCACCTCGGCGGCGAAGAAGACCGCCACGACGGCGGCGAAGAAGACCGCGACGGCGGCGAAGGCCCCGGCCAGGAAGGCCCCCGCCGCGAAGACGACGCCGGCCCGCAAGACGGCCGCGACCCGGCCCACCGGCGGCGCCCGCAAGGCGGCGGCGAAGAAGGCCCCGGCGAGGAAGGCGACCGCGACGTCGTCGGCCACCACCCGCAAGGTGGCCGCGAAGAAGGCCCCGACGACCACCGTCGTCAAGGCGCCGGTCACGAAGGTCACCGCCCGCAAGGCGCCGGCCCGGGCCACCGCCGCCCGCGTCACCGCCGCCCGGGCCACCGCGCCCCGCGCCGGGCGGGCGGGCGCGCGCAAGGCGACCGGCTGATCCCGGCGTCGCGGCTCCCGGCGCGCGCCGGGAAGCGGATCACCCGCCACACTGTCAGGATTGACCCCGTGGTGATCCGACGCGTACTCGCGCCCCGCATCGACTTCGGCGCGCTGCGCCGCGAGCTGGGACTGCCCGAGGGTTTCCCGGCCGCGGCGCAGCGCGAGGCCGACGACGCGGCGGCGGCGCCGCCCCGGCCGGCCGTCGACCGCACCGACATCCCGTTCGTCACCGTCGACCCCGCCGGCTCGCGCGATCTCGACCAGGCGATGCACCTCGCCCGCCGCGCCGGCGGCGGCTACCGGGTGACGTACGCGATCGCCGACGTGGCCGCGCACGTGCGCCCCGGCGGCGCGCTGGAGGAGGAGACCTGGCGGCGCGGGCAGACCGTCTACCTGCCCGACGGGACCGTGCCGCTGCACCCCGAGACCCTCAGCGAGGGCGCGGCGAGCCTCCTGCCGGCCGTCGACCGCGCCGCCGTGGTGTGGACCGTCGACCTCGACGCCGGCGGCGGCACCGTCGGGGTCGCGCTGGAGCGGGCGTTGGTCCGCAGTCGGGCCCAGCTGGACTACGTCGGCGTCCAGGCGGCCGCCGACGCCGGCCGGCTGCCCGACCCGATCGCCCTGCTGCCCGAGATCGGGGCCCTGCTCACCGCCCGCGGCCTGCGCCGGGGCGCGATCAACCTGCCCCTGCCCGAGCAGGACGTGGAGGCCGACGGCGACGGCTGGCGGCTGGTGCTGCGCGGGCCGGTGCCGATGGAGGAGCACAACGCCCAGATCTCCCTGCTGACCGGGATGGCCGCCGCCGACATCATGCTGGCCGGGCGGGTCGGCCTGCTGCGCACGATGCCGGCGCCGAAGCCCGAGGCGGTGGCGCGGCTGCGGGCCGCCGCCGCCCCGCTCGGCGTGCACTGGCCCGACGGGGCCGGCCCCGGCGAGGTGATCGCCGGGCTGGACCCGTCGCAGTCCCGGGCGGCGGCCTTCGTCGACCAGGCGGCCGAGCTGATGCGCGGCGCCGCGTACACGGCCTTCGACGGCGCGCCGCCGGAGCAGCGGGAGCACGGCGGGGTTGCGGCAGCGTACGCCCATGTCACCGCGCCGTTGCGGCGCCTGGCCGACCGGTACGCCACGGAGGTCTGCCTGGCCCTGCACGAGGGCCGCCCGGTGCCCGACTGGGCCCGCGCGGCGCTGCCCCGGCTGCCCGAGGTGATGGCCGCCACCGACCGGACGGCCTCGGCGGCCACCCGGGGCGCGATCGAGCTGGCCGAGGCGGTGCTGCTCCAGCACCGGGTGGGGGAGACCTTCGACGCGGCGGTGCTGGACGTCGACACGGCCCCGGACGGCCGGGCTCGCCCGGGTCGCCGGCCCGGCGGCACGGTGGCGCTGGACGACCCGCCGGTGCGGGCCCGCTGCCTGGGCGAGCTGCCGCTGGGGGAGCGGGTCCGGGTCCGGCTGGTCACCGCCGACCCGGTCGCCCGCTCGGTCGCCTTCGAGCGGGCCTGACGCCGCCTGCCCGCCGCCCCTGCCTGCCGCCTGTCCGTTCGCGCGCCGGCCGCCGCCTGTCCGTTCGCGCGCCGCGTGCGCGCCGGCCACCGCCTGCCCGGCGGTCGCCGCCACCCGCCTCGCGCGGCCGTCGGCGTGGGGGCGGCAGCGGGGTTTGTCACAGTGCCGGCCGCTGCTGCCGCCGGGCGGGGTTTGCGAGGATGGCCGCATGGCTTACGACGCGAGCACCCTGCCCGACGTGTCCGGGCTGACCGTCGGCATCATCGGCGGCACCGGCGACCAGGGGCGGGGCCTCGCCTACCGGTTCGCCCGGGCCGGCCAGACGGTGCTGATCGGCTCCCGGTCCGCCGAGCGGGCCGCGCAGTCCGCCGAGGAGATCGCGGCGCTGCCGGGCGTCCCGGCCGGGGCCGAGGTCGCCGGTGCCGGCAACGAGGAGGTGGCCCGGCTCAGCGACGTGGTCGTCATCGCGGTGCCGTGGGACGGGCACGCCGCCACCGTCGCCGCGCTCGCCGAGCCCCTCGCCGGCAAGATCGTCATCGACTGCGTCAACCCGCTCGGCTTCGACAAGCAGGGCCCGTACGCGCTCGCGGTGCCGGAGGGCAGCGCCGTCCAGCAGGCCGCCGGGCTGCTGCCCGACTCCCGGGTCTGCGCCGCCTTCAACCACGTCAGCGCGCCGCTGCTGGCCGATCCGGAGATCGACCGGATCGACCTCGACGTGCTGATCTGCACCGAGGACCGGGAGTTGGTCGGCGTGGTCGCCGCGCTCGCCGCCCGGATCCCCGGCATGCGCGGCGTCTACGCCGGTCGGCTGCGCAACGCCCACCAGATCGAGGCGTTCACCGCCAACCTGATCGCCATCAACAAGCGCTACAAGGCGCACGCGGGCATCCGGGTCACCGACCTCTGACACCGGGCGGGGCGGGGCCGCCTCGCCGGGGTCGCGAAGCGGTGTCGGGTCTGCCCGGGCGGTGACCCTCCACTGTGCCCCTGATGCCGGCCGGGCTCTGCGCGGCCGGCTCCCGGCGCCGGCTGAGGGGACCGTCCGGCCACCCGCCCGGCCCGACCCGGCACGGTCCGGCGGCGCACGGCGCCGCCGAACCGGCTGACCGGCGTCAGAAGGTGTGCTCGGCGGCGGGGAACTCGCCGCCGCGGACCTCGTCGGCGAAGCGCCGGGTCGCGTCGGCGAGGGTCCCGGCCAGGTCGGCGTAGCGCTTCACGAAACGGGGCGCCTTGCCGGCGCGCAGGCCGGCCATGTCCTGCCAGACCAGCACCTGGGCGTCGGTGTCCGGGCCGGCGCCGATGCCGACGGTCGGGATCGGCAGCTCCGCCGTGATCCGCTTGGCCACCTCGCCGGGCACCATCTCCAGCACCACGGCGAACGCGCCCGCCTCGGCCACGGCACGGGCGTCGGCGATCACGTCGTCGGCCGCGTCGCCGCGCCCCTGGACCCGGTAGCCGCCGATGGCGTGCTCGCTCTGCGGGGTGAAACCGATGTGCGCCATTACCGGGATACCGGCACCGGTGATCGCGGCGATCTGCGCCGCGCAGCGCCGGCCGCCCTCCAGCTTCACCGCGTGGCAGCCGCCCTCCTTCATGAACCGCACCGCCGTGCGCAGCGCCTGCGTCGGGCCCTCCTCGTACGAGCCGAACGGCAGGTCGCCGACGACCAGCGCGTGCCGGGTCGCCCGGACCACCGCGCGGACCAGCGGCAGCAGCTCCTCGGCGGTCACCGGCACCGTCGTCTCGTAGCCGAAGACGTTGTTCGCCGCCGAGTCGCCGACCAGCAGCACCGGGATGCCGGCCTGGTCGAAGATCGAGGCGGTGTACTGGTCGTACGAGGTGAGCATCGGCCACCGCTCGCCGCGCTCCTTGGCGGCGATCAGGTCGCGGGTGCGGACCCGCCGGGTGGCCGGGCCGCCGTAGAGGGCGGTCACCTCGGACGGGGTGGACTCCACCATGACTCTCTCCTTCCTCGAGGCCGCGTACGCGGTCCCCGGGTTCCGCCGCGATCGTCGCACCACCCGACCGGCCGGCGGCAGAGCTCAGTGGAGGATGTCACTCCCGGGCCGACGCCGGCCCGGGAGTGGGGACGGCTCAGCCGTCCTCGCGCCACCGGTTCGTGATCGGCAGCCGGCGGTCCCGCCCGAACGCCTTCATCGAGATCTTCGTGCCCGGCGCGGACTGCCGCCGCTTGTACTCGGCGGTATCCACCATCCGCAGCACCCGGTCGACGACGGCCGGGTCGTGGCCGGACGCGACCAGCCCGTCGCGGCCGAGGTCGCCGTCGACGTAGCCGATCAGGATCGGGTCGAGCACGTCGTAGTCCGGCAGCGTGTCGCTGTCCAACTGGCCCGGGCTCAGCTCGGCGCTCGGCGGCTTGCCGATCGAGCTCTCCGGGATCGGCGGGGTCTCGTCCCGGCGGGCGGCGTCGGCGTTGCGCCACTTCGCGAGCCGCCAGATCAGCGTCTTCCAGACGTCCTTGACGGGGTTGAAGCCGCCGACCGAGTCGCCGTAGAGGGTGGAGTAGCCGACCGCCAGCTCGCTCTTGTTGCCGGTGGTCAGCACCAGGTGGCCCTCCTGGTTCGACAGCGCCATGAGGATCACCCCGCGGACCCGCGCCTGGAGGTTCTCCACGGACACGCCGGAGAGCGACATGTTCGCCAGGAAGGTGTCCACCATCGGCTGGATCGGCTCGACCCGGTAGTCCAGCCCGGTGCGCTTCGCCAGCTCCGCCGCGTCCTCCCGGCTGTGCTCCGAGGAGTGCTGGCTGGGCAGCGACACGCCGACCACCCGGTCGGGCCCGAGCGCGTCGACGGCCAGCGCGGCCACCACCGCCGAGTCGATGCCGCCGGAGAGGCCGAGCACCACCGACGGGAACCGGTTCTTGTTGACGTAGTCGCGCAGGCCGAGCACGAGCGCCTGCCACACCTCGGCCTCGTCGGCCACGGGGGCGATGGTGCCGCCGGTGGCGACGGGCCCGCCGGCCGGCGGCGGGACGGCGTCGACCGTGGCGCGGACCACCCGCATCTCGTCGGCCAGCGCCTGGTCGGGGTCGGTCGGCTCCCCGGCCGGCGGCAGCTCGACGTCGTGCACCAGCAGGTGCTCGACGAACTGCGGGGCCCGGGTGAGCAGCGTGCCGTCGGCGGTCACGATCATCGAGTCGCCCTCGAAGACCAGCTCGTCCTGGCCGCCGACCATGTTGACGTACGCGATGGTCGCCCCGGCCTCGGCGGCCCGGCGGCGCACCAGCGGCAGCCGGATGTCGTCCTTGTTCAGCTCGTACGGCGAGCCGTTGATGTTCAGGACCAGGCCGACGCCGGCCTGGCGGGCGGCGGCGAACGGGCCGCCGGCCTGCCACAGGTCCTCGCAGATGGTCAGCGCCACGTCCACCCCGCCGACCCTGACGACGGTCAGCGCGTCGCCGGGGACGAAGTAGCGGTCCTCGTCGAAGACCCCGTAGTTGGGCAGGTGGTGCTTGAAGTAGGTGGCCACGACGCCGCCCCGGTACAGCAGGGCGGCCGCGTTGCGGGCGCCGTGACCCGGCTCCGCGTCGGTGCTGACCTGCGGCGGGCCGTCGGCGTCCAGGTAGCCGACCAGCACCGGCAGCTCGCCCAGCCCGTCCGCGGCGAGGTCGGTGGCGAGCCGCTCCAGCGCGGCCTTCGACGCGGCGACGAAGGACCGCCGGAAGACCAGGTCCTCGACCGGATAGCCGGTCAGCATCATCTCCGGGAACGCGACGAGCTGGGCGCCGGCGTCGGCGGCGCGGCGGGTCCAGTCGCGGACCAGGCCGGCGTTGCCGGCGAGGTCGCCGACGGTCGGGTTGACCTGGCACAGGGCGAGACGCAGGGTGGGCATGCCCTCATCTTGCCCCAGCCGTCCGGGCCCGACACGCTGGGCGGGGCGAGACGGCGGCCACCGCCGCAGGGCGCTACCGGACGGCGGCGGCGGGCCCGTCGGCGACGCGACGACGACGGCCCGTCCCGTCGGGCGGCGGTCGGCCGGTCGGGCGGCGGTCGGCCGGTCGGGCGGGAGCCGCGGACAGGGCGGGACGCGTGCCGGCCGGTCGCGTAACGTCGGCGTAACGAGGCGGGTGGAGACTGGTCGGTCAGGCCGGGTCACCCCCGGTCGAAGGCGGACAACAGTGTCGCGAGGGGTGGAAGTGGACCGTCAGCAGGAGTTCGTCCTCCGTACGCTGGAAGAGCGGGACATCCGGTTCGTCCGGCTGTGGTTCACGGACGTGCTGGGCACGCTCAAGAGCGTGTCGGTGGCCCCCGCCGAGCTGGAGGCGGCCTTCGAGGAGGGCATCGGGTTCGACGGCTCGGCGATCGAGGGCTTCGCCCGGGTGTTCGAGTCCGACATGGTGGCCATGCCGGACCCCACGACCTTCCAGGTCTTCCCGTTCGAGGGCGGGGTCAGCGGCGAGAGCGCCCGGATGTTCTGCGACATCCTGCTGCCCGACGGCGGCCCCTCCTGGGCCGACCCCCGGCACGTGCTGCGCCGGGCGCTGTCCAAGGCGGCCGAGAAGGGCTTCACCTTCTACACCCACCCCGAGATCGAGTTCTTCCTGCTGGAGAACGGCCCGATGGACGGCTCGGTGCCGATCCCGGTGGACACCGGCGGCTACTTCGAGCACACCACCCACGCGGTGGCCCGCGACTTCCGCCGGCAGGCGGTGCTGGCGCTGGAGCGGATCGGCATCTCGGTGGAGTTCAGCCACCACGAGGTCGCCCCCGGCCAGCAGGAGATCGACCTGCGCTACGCCGACGCGCTGACCACCGCCGACAACATCATGACCTTCCGGCACGTGGTGAAGGAGGTCGCCCTCTCCACCGGAGTGCAGGCCACCTTCATGCCGAAGCCCTTCACCGACCAGCCCGGCAGCGGCATGCACACCCACCTGTCGCTCTTCGAGGGGGAACGCAACGCGTTCCACGACGCCGGCGACCCGATGAAGCTGTCCAAGGTGGCCCGCGCGTTCATCGCCGGCCTGCTGGTGCACGCCCGGGAGTACACGGCCGTCACGAACCAGTGGGTCAACTCCTACAAGCGGCTCTTCCCGCAGGCGCTGCCGGACCGGGTCACCGAGAGCCCCGCGTACGTCTGCTGGGGTCACCTCAACCGGTCGGCGCTGGTCCGGGTCCCCGCCTACGGCAAGCCGAACTCGGCCCGGGTCGAGGTCCGCTCGCCCGACTCGGCGGCCAACCCCTACCTGGCCTTCGCGGTGCTGCTCGGCGCCGGGATGAAGGGCATCGAGGAGGGCTACGAGCTGCCTCCGGGCGCCGAGGACGACGTCTGGTCGCTGACCAGCGCCGAGCGGCGGGCGATGGGCTACGAGCCGCTGCCGGAGAACCTGGCCGAGGCGATCGACGTGATGGCCGGCTCCGAGCTGGTCGCCGAGGTGCTCGGCGAGCACGTCTTCGACTTCTTCCTGCGCAACAAGCGGGCCGAGTGGGAGCAGTACCGCCGCGAGGTCACCCCCTACGAGCGGCAGCGCTACCTGTCGCTGTAGGGCGGGGGCTGCCGCCGCTGGCGTACTGCCGCTATCGTCTCGATCACCGCGCCGGCACCCCCGCCGGGCGCAGAGGTCGGGGAGGCAGTCGGTGCTGGAGGATCTGCTCAGCGGTGCCTGGCAGAGCGTCGTGTTCGGGGTCGTCGGGGTGGCCCTGATGGCGGCCGGGTTCGGGCTGGTCGACGTGCTCACCCCCGGCAAGCTGCGGGAGTTGATCTGGGTGCGGCGCAACGGCAACGCCGCGCTGCTGCTCGCCGCCAACCAGCTCGGCATCGCCGGGATCGTGTTCACCGCGATCCTGACCAGCTACAGCGACTTCGCCAAGGGGTTGGCCTCGACGGTCCTCTTCGGCCTGATCGGGCTGGCCATCATGGCGCTGGCGTTCTTCGTGCTGGACCTGCTCACCCCGGGCAAGCTCGGCGAGATCATCTGCTCCGACGAGCCGCACCCGGCGGCCCGCGTCAGCGCCGCCACCCACTTCGGCGCCGCCCTGATCGTCTGCGCCTGCATCGCCTGAGCCGGTCCGCCCCGCGCTCCGTCGGAGCGGAGCGGCCCCGCTCCGCTGCGTGACCACGGTCGGCGGGCACCGCGACAACTGGGCCCGCGGGCGGAACGGTCGCGTCGCACCCCCGTCGTAGGTTGCGGGGGTGAACCGGACGGACCGTCTCTATGCCCTGGTGGAGGAGCTGCGCGCCGTGTCGCCCCGGCCGCGCAGCGCCCGCTGGCTCGCCGAGCGCTTCGAGGTGAGCACCCGCACCATCGAGCGTGACATCGGCGCCCTCCAGGAATCGGGCGTGCCGATCTGGGCCGAGCCGGGCCGCACCGGGGGCTACGCGCTCGACCGGGCGCGCACCCTGCCGCCGGTCAACCTCACCCCCGCAGAGGCCGTCGCCCTGGCGGTGGCGCTGCACCGCATGCGCGGCACGCCGTTCGGCACCGCGGCCGGCACCGCGCTGCGCAAGGTGCTCGCCGTGATGCCGGCCGCCGACGCCGCCGAGGCCCACCGGCTGGCCGCGCGGGTGCACCTGATCGGCGACGGGCCGGTCACGCCCGTCCCGGCCGGGGTCGCCGACGCCGTACGCGCACGGCGCGTGCTGCGCATCCGCTACGCCGACCGGGCGGGCGCCGGCTCGCTGCGCGACGTGGAGCCGCTCGGCTTCCTCGGCAACCCCCGGCACTGGTACCTGCTGGCCTGGTGCCGGCTGCGCGGCGGCATCCGGGCCTTCCGCACCGACCGGATCACCTCGGTGACCACCCTCGGCGAGCGGATCCCCGAGCGTGAGCTGGCCGTCGACGACCTCGACATCCCGCACGACCGGATCCACCGGCTCAGCCTGGTCTGAAACGGGGCAGCGCTGCCCTCCCGCGCACGGCATCCTGTCCCTCTTGGACACGTCCGCAGGAGGTCACCGCGTGCCCGACGCGCTCAGCTACGCCGACGCCGTTCGCCTGCTGGGCGGGGAGAGGAGCCGCCTCGTCGACTGGTTCGACAAGCTGACCGGGGGAGCGCTGCTGGCCGCCGCGGCGCCGGTGCCGGCGCTGCTGGGGATCTTCGACGCGAAGGCGGAGTTCGTCCGGCTCGGCCACGAGCTGGTGCGCGGTGTGTCGGAGAAGCGCTCGGGGCTGTCCCGGTACGCCCGAACGCAGCGGCTGGAGGCGGCACACGCGGTGATCACCGTGACCGCGTTCTTCGAGGCGCTGAGCGACGTCGACCTGCCGATGGACGTCGGCCGGGCGCAGATCACCAAGGCCGAACAACTGGGGCTCGCCGGTGCCGTCACGATCAACGTCAAGCCCCTCGTCGAGGCGTACTTCACCACCGGGGCGCCGGTCCCCGGCCCGCACCTGCCCTACCTGGCGCTCCAGCAGGCGGTGCGGGTCTTCCACGAACGCCTCGCCGCCCAGCTCGTGCACTTCCTCCAGGCTCTGCACGTGTGGGAGGCGGCGCCCGAGTCGCTGTGGCGGAAGACCGAGCGGGCGTTGCGGAAGCTGCCCGACGTTGCCGCGAAGCGGTACCGGGACCTGCTGATCCGCCTCGCGGCGGACTTCTCCGAAGTCGCCTTCTGGCTCGGCCTGCACGAGCACGAGGCAACCCGGAACGAGGTGCGGTCGCTCACCGCGGGGCTGGCGGAGCTGCGCGAGGCACTCGCGGCCATCTCCAGCGGCGGGCCGCCTGACGAGCGACGGGCCGGGCTGGCCAGATCACATGCCGGTCTGCTGGACGCCCCGATCGTCGATTCCGGGGAGGTGCCCCCGGGGCTGCGGGTGCCGACGCTCGGCGAGGCGTACGTCTCGCCGCGGTACCGCCTGGCAACGCTCGGCATCGACGCCCGACCGAGCGACGAGGCGTGGTGGGACAGCCAGGACGTCCGCGAGGACCTCTCCCGATTCCTCACCGGCCACCTCACCTCACCGGGCGCCACCCGGGCGCCGCTGCTGGTGCTGGGCCAGCCCGGCTCGGGCAAGTCGGTGCTGACCCGCGTCGTCGCCGCGCACCTCCCGGCGGCCGACTTCCTGGTGGTCCGGGTGGTGCTCCGCGACGTCTACGCGGCCGGTGACCTCCAGGACCAGATCGAGGAGGCGGTCCGCGACGACACCGGGGAACGGCTCGACTGGCCGGTGCTGGCGCGCGCGGCGGGCGACGCGCTCCCGGTCGTGCTGCTGGACGGGTTCGACGAGCTGCTCCAGGCGACCGGGGTCAGCCAGACCGACTACCTGCGGCGGGTGGCCGCGTTCCAGCGCCGCGAGGCCGACCAGGGGCGGCCGGTCGCGGTGCTGGTCACCAGCCGCACCAGCGTGGCCGATCGCGCCCAGCCGCCACCCGGCACCGTCGCGGTCCGGCTGGAGCCCTTCGACGAGGCACGGGTCGGGGCCTGGGTGGACACCTGGAATCGGGTCAACGCCGACGCCTTCCCGGCGCTCGGCGTGCGTCCGCTGGACCGGGCGACGGTGCTGTCGCACCGTGAGCTGGCGGGGCAGCCGTTGCTGCTGTTGATGCTGGCGCTCTACGACGTCGAGGGCAACGCCCTGCGGCACGCCGGGGAACTGCGCCGGGGCGAGCTCTACGAGCGGCTGCTGCGTCGCTTCGCCCGCCGGGAGGTGGTCAAGCAGCGCGACGGCCTGCCGGACCGCGAGCTGGACCAGGCGGTCGAGGAGGAGCTGCGCCGACTGGCCGTGGTCGCGTTCGCGATGTTCAACCGGGGCGCTCAGTGGGTCACCTCGACCGAACTGGACGCCGACCTGGCCGCGCTGCCGCTGGGCGGGGTGGCGCCGGGCGAGCGTGCGGGACTTCGGTCCCCGCTGGCCGCGGCCGAGGTGGTGCTCGGCCGGTTCTTCTTCATCCACCGGTCCCGGGCCTTCCTCGACGAGGGCCGGCGCGAGACGTACGAGTTCCTCCACGCCACCTTCGGCGAGTACCTGGTGGCCCGGCTCACCGCGCAGGTGGTGGACGACCTCGTCGCACGGGACGCCGCCGCCCGCCTCTCCTGGGGCGGCGAGCCGGTCGACGACGACCTGCTGCACGCCCTGCTCTCGTACGGCGTGTTGAGCACCCGGGTCACCGTGCTCGCCTTCCTCGGCGAGTGGCTGGCCGGGCAGGACGCCGCGCACCGGGCCGCCTGGGCGAACCTGCTGCTACGGCTGTTCCGGGCCCTCCCGTACGTCGCCGGTGCCCGCCGGTTCGACGACTATCGCCCGCGACGGCTGCGGGTGCCCGCTCGGTACGCCACCTACAGCGCCAACCTGCTGGTGCTCGCCCTGACCGCCGACGGCTCGGTGACCGGTCGGGAGCTGTTCCCGGAGGCCGTCGACCCGGTGGCCGGGTGGCGGGCCCAGGTGGGGCTCTGGCGCGCCCAGCTCGACCCCGGGGAGTGGGACAGCCTCAGCGACCTGTTGGCGCTGGAACGCCTCGGCGACGGCGTGGACCGGGACGTCCGGATCTGGTGCGACGACCGATTCGCCGCGCCGCCCGACCTGGACGTGCTGTGGTCCCTCGGTCTCCCGCCGCAACGGGCGCTGACCAACGGTCTGCCGCGCGAGCTGCTCGGCCGAATGCGGCGTGCCGCCCACCTGACCTGCGATGTCGACGCCGCCGTGGTCGTGCACGCCCTGGAACCGATGTTCGACAGGCTCCCGACGGCGGTCGCCGCGTTCCACGACCCGGACGGCAGCGCCTTCACCTCCGCGGCCCGCGCGCTGCTCGACGCCTGGCTCCTGCCGTTGCGTCCGGCCACCCGGCAGCAGCGGGAGGACGTGTACCTGCGCGGCGTGCGACTGGTGAGCGGCCTGGCGGGCATGGTCCCCGACTGGGACCGCGCCGCGTTCCTGCGGCTCGTGCTCGACCGGGTCGCCGCCGACCGCGAGGCGTCCGCCGAGATGGTCGCCGACGTGCTGTCCGAGTGCGACACCGAGCTGCTTCAGGACCGCGAGGTGACCGCCGCCCTGCTGCGCTGCGTGCGGGGCGTCCTGGGGGTGGTTGACCGGGCTGACGTGGGCCTCGCCCAGACGTTCGACTACATCCTCGACGCGCAGCTGCTGGCCGAGGAGTGGCTCGACGACATCGCCGCGGAGGTGCTGGTTCGCCTGCACGAGCAGCGCGTGGCGACGCTGTCGGTCTCGGCCGGACAGTTCGCCGACTTCGACCGCCGGTACGGCAAGCGGCGGCCGGATCTCGTGCCACGGCTGCGCCCGCTGGTGTGGAATCCGGCCGAACTGCCGGAGAAACACCGACAGGACGGTGTCGCGGGCGGGGCCGAGGCTTTCTCCTGACGGCGCCGGTCGACCGGCCGGCGCGGGGAACGGGAGGCCACACATGACCATCAGCAACGCCGTCACCTGGTTCGAGATCGGCGCCGAGCGGCCGGACGAGGCCCAGCGGTTCTACGGCGACCTGTTCGGCTGGAGCTTCACCGAGGAGGGCACGGCTGAAGCGCCGTACCGGACGACCGAGGGTGGCGTCGGTGCGGGGATCAGCGGAGCGATCCGGGGCACCGGCGGGGCGGGCCCCGACTACGCCATCTTCTACGTGCAGGTGGCCGACGTGGCCGACGCCTGCCGGCGCGCGGAGGCGGCCGGCGGCAAGGTGCTGGTGCCGCTGAAGTCCACCGACAACGGGCTCACCTTCGCCCACCTGGCGGACCCGGCCGGCAACCACGTCGGCGTCTTCGCCCCGCCACCGGGCGCCTGAGCCGCCGCAGTGGCGTGCGCCGCCCGCGATGGCGTGCGCCGCCCGCGATGGCGTGCGCCGCCCGCGATGGCGTGCGCCGCCCGCGATGGCGTGCGCCGCCCGCGA